>CANJNY010000020.1 GCA_947475715.1 Prolixibacteraceae bacterium | reverse complement strand
TTGCAATAATCAGGCTGCGGAGCAGCCAAATCTTTGTAGAAATATCTAAACAATAAGAAATTAAGCCACGTCGTGGCGGAATCTTTGTATGATGTTTATTTATTGATGATTATAATGATCATTTAATTTTTAACCGGACACCAATGATTTCATATATAAATTTACATCAAAAATACCAGAATGGTTCTCAATTTGAAAGAAAAATATAATCTGCGATATATCTGATAATTAAAAACTTATTTTCAAAAAATAGAAGTGGTATTTTGGCAATATTCATTCTTCTGACAGTGACATATTTTCGCGAATGCCTCATAACTATGTCATTATGACAATTTTTAAAAAAAAGCTAAAGATTTTTAAAATACCTAGATGTTTGTCAAAATATTGTATTTTTGATAAGGCAACATAAGTTACCCAATCATTTAAATCTCAAAAAAAAACATCATGCTACCTAAATTTCTTTTAGCGGACAATTCACAGGTTTTACCCGACAAAATCTTTGTCGTTCACAACGAGCAACCCCGATTTATTGTCGGTTGTGATGTTGAAGGATTCTCCATAGATCAGGAGATTTATTGGATTGACGACAAGCCTGAGAGTGAAGAATTGGTAAAGGAGTTACTCGAGCAAGCCGAAGAATTCATGGATCTTGAATTGGAGTATGAGGAAGAACTTTATCTGCTCGAAAACGACGAGGAAGACAATCAGGAAAAATCAAAATAATCGTGTTATGGAAATGAGTTCTCCCAAACGGCTAACCAGGAGTCGCAACGACAAAATGCTGGCAGGAATTTGTGGTGGATTGGCCAATTATCTGGAGGTAGATCCAACAATCGTAAGACTAATTTTTGCCCTTGCAACATTCTTTACCGTTGTTTTTCCGGGTATATTTATCTATCTGATAATGTGGATTGTTGTTCCAAAGGAGCACTATTAATAACCCTGAAAAGATTTATTCAAGTAAACCAAAGGCTCATCCGGATTCTATCCATCGGATTGAGCCTTTTGTTTTCTGAATTTTAAATAAACAAATCAAACTATATCTTAAAAAATAATTATGAAAAGGAGAAATTTTATTCAGAATACCGCCACCGCCGCCATACTGGCAGGCTTTTCAAATGTGGCATTTGGTGCTAATCCGCAGGATCTCAAACCTTCAAATGCGGCAAAATTTAAGCTTAAATATGCTCCCGGTTTTGGAAGTTTTCCTGAACTTGCAGGAAATGACCCTGTGGAGGTGATTAAGTTCTGCTCAGATCAGGGATTCAGGGCGATGTTTGACAACGGTTTGTCAGGCCATTCAATAGACCAGCAGGAGAAAATTATGGCTGAACTCGCCCGCCAGAATATGGATATGGGTCCATTCGTCCTATATGCCGACTTTAGCAAAGAATCAATGGTCATTAAAGATGCTGATGTACGTGAGATGCTGATCAAAAAAGTAAATGATGGCATTGAACTCTACAAGCGTACTGGTGTAAAATGGGCCTTAATGGTTCCAGGACGGTACAATGAACATATGGCTTGGGAATATCAGACAGCCAATGTTATCGATATGATGCGTGAGCTTAGTGATATCGCAGAAAAAGGGGGATTAACCATTGTTCTTGAACCGCTGAACAAACGTGATCATCCTGGTCTGTTTCTTACAGGGATTCCTCAGGCTTATGCCATTTGTCGTGCAGTGAACAGCCCTGCCTGCAAAATAGTTGATGATATTTATCATCAGCAGATTACGGAAGGAAATATCATCCCTAATATGGATGCGGCATGGTCTGAGATCGCTGCCTTTCACCTTGGCGACAATCCAAACCGCAATGAGCCTGGAACCGGAGAGATTAATTTCAAGAGTATTTTTAAACATATTCATGAAAAAGAGTATAATGGAGTTTTATGTATGGAACACGGCCGAAGTATCAAAGGTAAGGAGGGTGAACTTGCTTTAATTGAATCATACCGTATTGTTGATAACTTCTAAGCAATACCGGTATGAAATATATAGTCTTATTGCTTCTCACATTTTTAACAGCAACTTCGACCCCCCTTCTGTCGCAGGAAAATTATCAACCAGCTCCCGAAAATCTGGCAGCACGTCAATGGTTCCAGGATGCCAAATTCGGGCTCTTTATTCACTGGGGAGTATATTCAACCCTGGCCAGTGGTGAATGGGCCATGTACCAGCAGAAATTTGACAAGGCAACCTATGAGAAATTGCCTGCCTTCTTTAATCCAATCGCATTTAATGCTGCCGAATGGGTAAAGATGGTCAAAGATGCAGGGATGAAGTACATCACAATTACCAGTAAACACCACGATGGTTTTGCAATGTGGGCGACTAAGCAGTCGACATGGAATATCGTCGATCGGACTCCTTATGGAAAGGATGTACTAAAACAATTAGCCGATGAATGTCACAAACAAGGGATCAAATTATTCTTCTACCATTCGCATCTCGACTGGTACCAGGATAATTACTACCCGCGTGGCGATACCGGCGGAACATCCGGACGCCCTGACAAGGGGGACTGGAATGCCTATCTTGATTATATGGACAACCAGCTTACGGAACTGCTGACCAACTACGGTGAGATTGCCGGAATATGGTTTGATGGATGGTGGGATAAAAAAGATGCCAATTGGCGGCTTGATAAAACCTACAGCCTTATTCATAAACTTCAGCCGGCTGCGCTGGTTGGAAACAATCATCATCAGGCGCCAAAACCGGGTGAAGACTTCCAGATGTTTGAAAAGGACCTTCCGGGTAAAAACACGACCGGATTCAGCGAAAAATCAGAAGTAGGTACCCTGCCACTCGAAACCTGTGAGACGATGAACGGAGCCTGGGGTTTCAATATTCATGATAAAAAATTCAAGAGTACCTCACAGCTTATTCAGTATTTAGTGAAAGCAGCAGGATCAAATGCCAATTTTCTGCTCAATGTGGGTCCAATGCCCAATGGGAAAATTCAGCCCGAATTTACAACCACGCTTAGTGAGATGGGGGAATGGTTGAAAAAATACGGTGAAACAATTTACGGCACCCGTGGCGGACCAGTCGATCCTCATCCATGGGGAGTTACAACAATCAAAGGGAGTAAGGTATATCTCCATTTAATGGGTGATTCGGATGAGAATTTATTAATAAATGATTTTGGGAAAAAGATCAAAAAAGCATATCTCTTTGATGATCAAGCACCAGTTATGTATAAACAAAACGAATTTGGAATAACGATAAAGGTTCTGCAGATAAAAAGAAAACCATTCGATACAGTGGTTGTACTGGAATTTTAATTCCACATCAAATTAAAAGAGAGGCTTCGCAATATTTGCAAAGCCTCTCTTTTTGTTTTTTTTATTATTTCTTAAGAAGAACCTCCTGGATCATCTTCTCAAATTGTTCCTTTGTTGCCTCAGGAGTCTTCGAAACTCCACTGGTCATCGTTGGATTTCCTGTGGGTGGCACCCAAAGAAATGCAGGGATAGAACTGATTCCAAAAACAGTTCCCAGCTCTCTCTCCTGATCGGTATTTACCTTATAAACAACAATTTTCCCCTTATATTTTCGGGCAAGTTCTTCCAAAATGGGAGATGCGGTTCTGCATGGACCACACCAATCGGCATAAAAATCGACAATAACCGGTAATTTGCCGACGAATTTCCATCCCTTTGGATTTTTTTCATAATCCATTATCAAAGCTTTAAACTGATCTTTATCCAGTTTGACAATCTCACCCTCGGCAGCAACAGCAGAATTAGATCGCATCACGCAAAAGAGGGCAATAATAATTCCTGCTAAAAGTATCTTATTTCTCATATTTGGAAATTTTTAGTAATAAAATTAAAAATTGCTCAAACCTAAATACTTTTTTTATAAATATGATACTGAAATCTATTTTTTTTATCTTCCAACCCTGATTACTTTAAAAATATATTGGGAGAGATAATGAATTAATTGTACTTTTCGACTGTGAATATAGTTTTGGCATCAGCAATCCATAATAATTCAGATTCATTAACAACTCATAACCGATGCGTAGAAACATACTTAAAAAGATTGATCTCCATAAATTTGTCCCAAGAACCGCTCAAAAAGGGTCTATCCCGGGAACAGTTGAATATATTGGAAAAACCCGTCTGGAGGATGTGAATATAGAAGTTCTTGAATATGATGAATCCAAAACAGCGGAATTGCATCACTTAGGTTCAATAAAAGAGCTGGAAGGTTACCTGGTTCATCCGGGAATAAAATGGATTCAGATCACAGGGGTACATAACCCAGATATTCTAAGTGAAATTGGTAACCGTTTTGGGATTATCTCTCTCGATCTGGAGGATATTGCAAATACAACACAACGCCCCAGGATAGAAGAAAGGGACGAATATATATTCCTGGTATTTAAGGTATTGCAAATAACACCAACGACAAGGGAAGTAAATATAGAACAGATAAGCCTGATACTGGGAACTGATTATGTTATTTCGTTTCATGAAACAGATCCAAAAGTATTCGAAACATTGCGCACCAGAATCCTAACCGGCAAAGGAAGGGTCAGAAAAATGAAAAGTGATTACCTTGTTTTCACAATTATAGATATTATCATCGATCACTATTTTAGCTTAATTGAGGATATAGGTGAAAGTATTGAAGCGCTCGAAGAGGAGCTGGTCACCTCTCCGGGGCAGTCGAGCCAGGAGGCAATCTACAAGATCAAACGACGACTTGGGTATGTCAAAAAGACCATCTGGCCGGCCCGGGAAGTTCTGAATCAGATCCAGCGATCTGACCATCAGCTATTCCATGACGAAACGCGAATCTATTTCAGGAATAATTACGACCATACCATTCAGATCATTGAGACCCTGGAAAGTTTGCGAGACCTTACCTCCGGAATGATGGATCTCTATCTCTCAACGGTCAGCTATAAAATGAATGAAATCATGAAAGTGCTTACCATCTTCTCAACCATATTTATCCCCCTCACTTTCTTTGCCGGCGTCTATGGAATGAATTTTAAAAACCTCCCTGAACTTGAATGGAAATGGGGATACTTTCTTTTTTGGGGAATCATGGTTGTAATTACGATAATCATGCTTTTATTCTTTAGACGGAGAAAATGGCTTTAATAATCCTTTCGATTTCTCCAAATAAAAACAAACGGCTATCTTTGAATTCAAAATCTAATAATTACCAATGAGCAAACCTATTGTTACTGCCATCGCATCATTTGGAATGTCTGGGGTTGTCTTTCAGGGACCATCCTTAAAAGTCTTTCCTCAATACTTTAAGATCCATAAAATACTTGAACGGACAAAAAACATTTCTGCCCAAAGATATCCTGAGGCGATAATTGTCCGAAACTATGAAGATATTTTAAATGACCCAGAAGTGGAACTGGTACTGGTCAATACCCCTGACTACCTCCATTTTGAGATGGCCAAACAAGCAATCAAGGCCGGAAAACATGTTGTGGTAGAGAAACCATTTACAAAAACCAGTGAACAGGCCCGGGAACTTATCTCACTTGCCCGCCAAAACGGAGTGATCCTCTCGGTGTATCAAAGTAAACGGCTTGACAATGGTTTTCAGACACTTCAGAAAATACTCAATGACAAACTTCTTGGACGGGTTGTGGAATATGAGGCCCATTACGACCGATATCGTAATTTTATCCAGGAGGGATCGTGGAAAGAGGATGGTGACGAACGAACCGGTGTCTTATTTAACCTGGGATCACACATTGTCGATCAGACACTTGTGCTGTTTGGAATACCCAAAGCTGTAACTGCCCATTTGAACGTCCTTCGTACCGGTGGTCGCACTACCGATAATTTCGATATACGGCTTCATTACGATAACTTTAATGCGATTCTGCGCTGCTCGTACCTGGTGCGCGAAATAGGACCGCAGTATATTGTTCACGGCACAGAAGGATCATTCATAAAGATGGGAACCGATCCACAGGAAGAGCTGATGAAACGGCATCATCTTCCCAATGAACCACAATGGGGTGAAGACCATCCAAACGACTGGGGTTTATTGAATACGACTATCAATGGACTTCATTTCCATGGAAAGGTGGAGACCCTACCCGGGAACCTTGCCGGTTTTTTCTCCAAACTGCACGGAACAATCCGTGAGGGAAAAGAACTTTTCGTTAAACCGGAGGAGGCCTTGACGATCATCCGCATCCTTGAAGCCTGCCTCGAAAGTAACCGGTTGAGGCGGACGGTGGAGTTTAAAGCGGAGTAGAATCCAATAGGGTGTGCTTCGACTGCAATCCCAATTTCCGGTCCTGAAATAGATTCGCATAAAAGCAAGGGAATAACAGGATTTAGGAATTAAAGGTAAATTATAAATTATTCTGCATAATGATATAGTTTATTTTAATTTGAGAAAAATTAAAATATAAAAGAGTTTCGGGGATAATTTGATAAAGTCTTATACATCAGCATGGATCATCTGCCTAAAAATTTTGTATATTGGTGAAAAATGAAAACGATAGCAGCTACTTATTATAATGGACATCTAAAGTTAGAAAAGCCACTAATAACTAAAAATCCTATTAAAGTCCAGGTAACCTTTGATGAGGATGCAAAACCTCATTTAAACCTTTCAGATTTTTCATTTCTTGAAGGTCAGGATTTATTAAAGGATTTTAAGGGCTCATTCTCCGATGAAGTAATAGAGGAAAGACGTAGCGCATTATGAATGTCTTTTTTGACACATCGTCATTATTTAAACTCTATCATTATGAAAGTGGAACTGACGAATTAATGAATTTATTCTCAGATATTTGAATTGAGAATATTTTTCTGGCGGAAATTACGAAGGTGGAATTTTGTTCTGCAGTTTGGAAAAAATGCAGAAAGCATGAAGTCTAAGAAAGCATTGCAAGTCAATTAATTGAGAAATTCGATAAAGACTCCAACAAGTTTACATATATTCAGGAAGGTCAAATTTTGCGCCAAAAGGCTAAACTATTAATTGGCAAGTATTTGGAGATAAGGTCTTAGCACTTTGGATTCAATTCAACTAGCTTCAGCATTAAAAATAAAAAATAAAATTGATCTCTTTTTAACCTCTGATCTTATATTATCTGACATTTCGAGAAAAGAAGGCTTTACTACTCAATAATAAATCCGGGCAAATTGCCCGGATTTATTATAATTTTCTTGATTATTAAAGATCTATATTATTCCCCCAGTTTCTTATACCGAATCCGGTGAGGTGCACTGTCCCCAAGCCGTTTCTTTTTGTTCTCTTCGTATTCAGAGTAACTTCCTTCGAAGTAGTATACCTGTGAGTTACCTTCAAATGCAAGGATATGGGTTGCAACACGATCCAAAAACCACCGGTCATGTGAGATCACTACTGCACATCCTGCAAAGCTGTCGAGACCCTCTTCCAGGGCACGCAGTGTATTCACATCGATATCATTAGTCGGCTCATCGAGAAGAAGTACATTGGCCTCTGATTTTAATGTCAATGCAAGATGAAGGCGGTTACGCTCCCCACCCGACAGCACACCGCACTTTTTCTCCTGATCCGATCCACTGAAGTTAAAGCGCGAAACATAGGCCCTCGCATTGAGCATCCTGCCTCCAACCATCACCTCGTCGGTGCCGCCTGAAAGGACCTGATAAACCGTCTTGTCATCGACAATCGATTCATGACCCTGGTCGGCATATCCGATCTTCACAGTCTCTCCTACCGAGAAGCTTCCTGAATCAATTTTTTCAAGTCCAAGGATCATCCTGAAAAGGGTTGTCTTTCCCGCACCATTGGGACCAATTACACCAACAATACCGTTAGGTGGCAATACAAAATCGAGACCTTCAAACAACAACCTGTCGCCATAGGCCTTCGAAACACCATGTGCCTCAATAACCTTATCACCCAGACGGGGTCCGTTAGGGATAAATAATTCGAGTTTATCCTCTTTTTGCTTGACATCTTCGTTGAGCAGCTTTTCATAGGCACCCAATCTTGCTTTGGATTTTGCCTGGCGTGCTTTGGGGCTCATCTTTACCCATTCGAGCTCACGTTCAAGGGTTTTCCGTCGTTTGGAAACCCCCTTCTCCTCCATCTCTAACCGCTTAGACTTCTGTTCAAGCCAGCTGGAGTAGTTCCCTTTCCAGGGGATACCTTCACCACGGTCAAGTTCAAGAATCCATCCGGCTACGTTATCAAGGAAATAACGGTCGTGGGTAATACAGATTACGGTCCCTTTATATTGCTGTAAATGCATCTCGAGCCACTCCACCGATTCGGCATCCAGGTGGTTGGTTGGCTCATCCAACAAAAGAATATCGGGTTGCTTAAGTAACAGACGGCAAAGCGCCACGCGACGCCTCTCACCACCTGACAAAACTTTCACGGAAGTTTCACCGTCCGGACAGCGGAGGGCATCCATCGCCCTTTCAAGTTTATTATTTAGATTCCAGGCATCAGTGGCATCAATCTTCTCCTGAAGCAGAGCCTGCCTGTCCATCAGTTTATCCATCACATCGGGATTTTCATAAACCTCGGGTAACCCAAACCGCTGATTGATCTCCTCATACTCTTCAAGGATATCAACAATCTCCTGGGCTCCCTCCTGAACAATCCCCATCACGGTTTTTGTCTCATCAAGAATTGGTTCCTGCGACAAATGTCCAACAGTATATCCGGGAGAAAAGGCCAGTTCACCATTGAAATCTTTTTCCAGGCCTGCAATAATCTTTAACAGGGTCGATTTACCCGATCCGTTAAGACCGATAATACCAATCTTGGCTCCCAGGTAAAATGAGAGTGAAATATCCTTTATTACTTGTTTCTGAGGCGGGTAAGTCTTGCTTACCTTGTACATCGAAAATATTATTTGCCTATCTTCAGCCATTGAATTTTTATTTGATTCGAATGGTAAAATTCGTATTTTTAATCAGATTTGACAATAGCAGACCGAATTAATTCCTTCGCTGTACTATTGCCCGAGCCACTGGCTAATTTCTTAATTTTATTACTCTTTTCTAAATCTCAGAAAATTGTAATAATCACAACAGGAAAAAGCTGGAAATAGATTAAATTTGTTCACCGATGTTAAATTCAAGATCAAAATGAGAAAATTTGCATTTATTACAACCCTGGCGATCCTGATTGTTGTGAGCCTGATAATTTACTGGAAATATTCGTTCACCTACAGCGAAGGCTATCGTGCAGGATTGCTGCAAAAGATCTCCTACAAAGGGAATATCTTCAAAACGTATGAAGGTGAGATGATCCTGAGCAGCGTTCAAAGCAATACCAATGTGGCAATCGCTTCAGAGAAATTTTTCTTTTCAGTAACAGATAAGGGAGTTGCTCTTCAGCTTGAAAAAGTTCAGGGGGAAAGTGTCGTCGTCCATTACACCGAAAAAAACGGCACCCTTCCCTGGAAAGGGGAAAGCACCTATTTCGTGGATAGCCTGAAGGTAAATCTTTCACCTGCAGGTGGACGAGGATTTCACTAGCAGCTGGTAACTTGCAGCTGGCAATTGGCAATTGGCGGCTTGCAAAAACGAAAATTGCAATTATTAGTAGGAAAATTAGAGGTCACTGTTGGGAATTCTCTTCTTAATATTGGAAATTTGCATGAGATGGATAGTGAAATGCAGTTAAATGGTGATAAGAATACGCTCACCACTGAAAATCCTTGAATCTGTTTAGAACCATTTCATCCGCATGTTTAAACCTTATTTCCCCCTTCTCCCCCACCTTAATAGCAATTTATGAGCGCAAAAAAACAAAACCTTATTTACCTTATCTGCATATAATAAGGTAAATAAGGTTTATATTTTTTGTTCCAATTGACCCCGCTACTAAGGTTGAAAATGGGAAATAAGATTTTATTAACTGTGATATAATCTGCTAAGGTTGAAATTAAAAAATTAGGATTTCCTGAAAATTAAAAATTCTTTTTCATCAGAGTTTGAAAAATCAGACAGCTACCGATCATAACTTAAAATATATTTCCCACTTCCCAGGGTTACCAGCGATGGTTCCATTTGTGGAACTAATTTTATGGATGTTCCATTTATCTCGTAATCTTTGGTACTACCCGGCAAGACAACCTTTGCGGTGCAGCCAACGGGTACCTCAATTGTCATTTTGAGCTGATTTTTATTAAACACCCAATTATTTACCAGAGTTCCATAAGGAGTCTCCTTCGAGGTCTTTGCCCAGGTAACTCCCTGCGGAATCTGAGGGTCAATAAATACCTGCCTGTAACCCGGATAATCCTCATCGGGGCGAATCCCTCCCACTGCCTGATAGAACCACGAACCAATACCATTATAGCAGTTGTGTATCCGACTCCGGTCACCGGACCAATGCTCCCAGGTCGTTGTTGCGCCATGATCAACCATAAACAGATAGCCTGGATAGTCTCTTTTTTTGAGCATGTTATAAAAAAGATCAGTCGCATGGTTTTTTACAGCCCACTCCGTAAAGATTGGAATTCCAACCAGACCTGTAGCGATATGTCCTTTTCGGTTAACAACTATTTCATTCTCAAGAGTCTTAATCACCTTGTTGGATATAGAGTCAGGGACAACCTGTGTTAATAAAGGATATGCCAGATCAATCTGTGAGCCGCTTGCATAACTGTTACGCTTTGGGTCAAAAAAAGTCTCATGCAATTGTTTTTTGAGTTTTCTGTTTTGCTCAGCATACAAGGCTGAATCACCCTTTTTACCCAAAATCTGTGCTATCTTTTCCATCTTTTCGAGACACTGACTCACCGCACAATTATTCACAAGATCGATTGATAATTTATTTTTCTGATCCACACCTTCAGGAACAGCCCAGTCGCCCAGGTACCATCCCCGGTAATCGGTTTCAGGCCATGGCTGCAGGATTCCATTGGGAGAATATTTAGCCACATATCCAAGCCATTGCTGCATTACAGGATAATATTTTTCCAGCATGCTGACATCTCCGTAATTCTGATAGCTCTTCCAGGAGGCATTAATGATAAAACCGCACCAGTAAGGTCCACCACCGGCGGGATAAGGACACGGGGCGGTATGGGGCATTCCGCCATCCTCGCGGATACAGTCGGCCCAGGCCTGAAGCCAGTTTGAATAGAGCGGACCCAGATCAAACATGGTCTGAGCCGTTAAAGTTGAGGCATTACCATCGCCACCATAACCTAACCGCTCGAGTGTGGGACAGTCAACAAGATATCCGCCAATACTCAGGCAACGTAGTGTATAAAATAGAATGTTATGAATTATGTTCAGATCATTGTCAGAACACTCGAAGGTGGCTGCATCGCGATAGCCTGTATGAATCAGCCATCCCTTAATGCTCTCTTTCTTCGGTTCAGTGGGTAGGTTACTAATTTTAATATAGCGGAAACCATGATAATTAAATCTGCTACAAAACCGTTCATTACCGGTTCCGGTTGCGATATACCGGTCTTCCTGGCGCTGATCGACAAATTTTCCATCCGTGTCGAGATGATCACAATATTCCATGACCACTTCCTGTCCCGCTTTTAAATCTGAAAATTGAATTTCTGCCCGACCGGTCAGCGTTTTCCCCATATCAACCAGCCAGGTATTAACACCGAATGGGATCACCGCTGAAGTATTTGTACTTTCCATGACCCGGTTGAGCTCAACAGTTTGCGGCGTAACCTGGTATTGGGGTATATTGGCAACAAACACAGGATGCCACGACGCCTTATCGAGCGATTCTGTGGACAAATCAGCCAGAACCAGCGCACCATTAACTTTTTCACCCCCAAAATACCCCTCCTTACCTTTCCCAATACAGGTGTAGCCACTTTCGCTTGCTAACCAGGTTGAATCGGTTGCAAGAATTGTATTCCAGCTCCCTTTAATCAGCTCCTCCATTCTGGCTTTAACCAATGGCCCCTCATAAGCAACCCCCGGTAAATTCGAAGCATACCATCCGCGTCCTAACCAGATAACAAGATCATTATCTCCATCCTTTAGATAGGGTGAAACATCGTATGTAAGGCTCAGAGAGCGCTTATTAAACTGAGAAACGGCAGGGGCAAGAACACCATCACCCACTTTTTTCCCGTTGATATAAATTTCGTGATAACCCAGGGAATTGATATAAATAAGACGCTTTTGAGCCTTCCCGGCAATATTAAATCGTTTTCGTAAAAGAGGACTTTCGGGGTTTCCTGAATCTTTTGACAATCCAATGTATTTTGAATTCCAATTTTCGCCAGCCAAAAGTCCTATACTAAAACCAGAGACAGAACTCCACGCCGAAGGTTTATCATTCTGATTCCATACCCTTACTTTCCAATAAACCAACGATCTGGAATCAAGATTTTTACCATTCCAGTTCACAAGAACACTTGCATCTGAAGCAATTTTTCCGGAATTCCATAAATCTGCATCATGTTCATTTAAAAGGGTACTGTCACCTGAGGCTAAGATCTGATATCCCTTCTGTGCGGTTCCATTTAAATTGGATTTAATCTTCCAGCTCAACCCTGGCATTGTTTTGGCAATTCCCAATGGGTTGGTAAGATTCTCACAACGAAGGTCAACGAACGTTACATCAGACTTCTCATTTATGCATCCGGATAAGAGAAATAAAAAAAGGATCTGTAAATTCAATATAAATCTCTGCATGTTGAAAGTGGGTTTTTATTGTAGTTAATTTAGTTATCAAATTTAATATTTTATATGAATTCTACATGAATACCTGAATATTACAATCCATATTTTTCAAAAACCAGGTTTATCCGATTCTTTCCTTATCCAATCTTAAGAAATCATCAATTTGAGCTCTTAGGCGGATAAAAGGAAAACAATTTCATTAATAAAGATGTTACAACATAGAATTAAGAATTAAAATAACAATTTATGCAACATTCAGATTTATTTTCAAAATACACCTTAGGTGATATTGAACTCAAAAACAGGATTGTAATGGCACCGATGACTCGTTGCAGAGCCATCGGGAATATCACGAACGATCTTATTGCCACCTATTACGGACAACGGGCAAGTGCAGGTCTTATTATCACAGAAGGTACCTCTCCTTCGGCCAATGGATTAGGTTATTGCCGTATTCCGGGGCTTTTTAATGATGCTCAGGTTGAAGGATGGAAAAAGACAACCAATGCTGTTCATGAGGCAGGAGGAAAGATTTTTGTTCAGTTAATGCATTGCGGCAGAATCACTCATTCCCTGAATTTACCAGCAGGCGCAATAACACTTGCTCCCTCTGCAGTTCAGGCTTCCGGCCAAATGTGGACTGATGAGGATGGGATGAAGGATTTTGATGTTCCAAAAGCTATGTCTTCAGAGGAGATCCAGCAGACTATTCACGAATTTGAAAACGCTGCAATTCTGGCAGTAAAAGCAGGTTTTGATGGTGTTGAACTTCATGCTGCCAATGGTTACCTGTTGGAACAATTTATTTCACCGCTAAGCAATCTACGGAGCGATGAATATGGCGGAAGTATTGAAAACCGCTGCCGTTTTATTCTTGAAGTTGTTGACCTTACCATTAAAGCGATAGGGGCCAACAAAACCAGTATCAGACTCTCCCCATTTGGTGTGGCAAGCGATATGTCTCCATATCCAGAAATTGAAGAGACCTACACTTATCTTGCTGAGCAATTAAATAACCGCGGCATTGTCTATATCCATCTTGTCGATCACAGCGCAATGGGAGCTCCTGAAGTTCCGTTCAGCATCAAAAATACGATTCATCAGAAATTCAAAAACACACTGATTCTTACTGGGGGTTATAATCTTGAAACTGCTGAAGCAGATCTCCAAAGTGGGTATACCGATTTAGTAGGTTTTGGAAGACAGTTTATTAACAATCCCGATTTGGTAATCCGGTTAGAAAACAAATGGCCATTAACCGAAGCAATGGATTTCAATACGTTTTATTCTGCTGACGAAAAAGGCTTTACCGATTATCCTGCATATACAATCTAAACATATTTTTAATCGCTCTGTGTAACTCTGTGATTTTCTCTGTCTAACTCTGTGAAAAATTTTTATTACAGCGTTTCAGAGAGACTCATAGAGTTTTTGCATTTATCCAATTAAACGTTATACTTCTCCTTTTCAAATTAAAAGGTTAAATTTGACCACAAAATTTAACCTATGATCAAATCAATGACCGGCTACGGGAAAGCCGAATGTGAGCTGGCTCTCAAAAAAATAACCGTTGAAGTAAGATCACTCAACAGTAAAGTGTTGGATGTAAATACCCGGATTCCTGGTGTATACCGAGAGAAAGAGATCGAGATAAGGAGGGAACTGTCTGAGAGGCTAATCCGCGGAAAGGTCGATTTTAATATCTTCGCCGAATCGCTGGGAATTGAAAGTAACAGCGCCATTAACACTCCGATGGTAAAAAGTTACTTTAAACAGCTTTCCGACATCAGCAGAGAGCTTGAAATTCCTGTAAGTGAACTCACTCTTCAGATAATCATGCAATTGCCCGAAGTAGTGAAAACCACACGTGATGAACTTGACGAAAATGAGTGGAAGATTATTGTCGGAGCTATCCGCGAGGCGCTGGATGCCATGGATATTTTCCGGATTCAGGAAGGTGTATCCCTCTATAATGATATAATACTAAACATCAATACTATAACGACCCTGCTTGATCAGATTTCGCTGTATGAACAGGAGCGGGTTGCCAAAGTAAAGGAGCGGATTCTTGAAGGGTTAAAAGAACTTTCAACCCCTGATGGTGTTGATCATAACCGTTTGGAACAGGAGATGATTTTTTATCTTGAAAAACTGGATGTCAATGAGGAAAAGGTGAGGTTAGGAAATCACTGTTCATACTTTCTTGAAACGCTTGAACTGGATGAACCGGTAGGTAAAAAGCTCGGATTTATTGCCCAGGAGATTGGTCGGGAGATCAACACCCTCGGTTCAAAGGCAAACCATACAGAGATGCAGAAACTGGTCATCGGAATGAAGGACTCCCTTGAACGAATTAAAGAACAACTACTTAACGCACTATAATATTTTAGAGTTAATATTTCATTTTTTATAGTCTTTTAATCCATGAGCGAAGGCAAACTGGTTATTTTTTCTGCCCCTTCAGGTGCCGGTAAAACAACGATTGTATCCCATTTATTGACTCGGGGGCTGAATTTTGGATTTTCAATTTCGGCAACAACACGCAAACCCAGGGGGAATGAACAAAACGGAAAAGAGTATTATTTCCTCACTGTTGACGAATTTAAAATCAAAATAAGCCGGAACGAATTTTTGGAATGGGAAGAAGTTTATCCCGGCTGCTTTTACGGCACCTTAAAAAGTGAAGTGGATCGAATCTCCCAAAATGGTCAGAATATCCTTTTTGACATTGATGTTGTAGGAGGAAGTAATATCAAGAAGTTTTATGCCGAAAGGGCGCTTGCGGTTTTCGTTCAGGCTCCCTCAATTGAGGAGCTGAAAAGCCGGCTTATAAACCGGTCAACAGATCATCCTGAAATTATTAATGAGCGAATAGCCAAGGCCAAACTCGAGATGAGTTATGCGGGTTTATTTGATGTCGTGATTGTAAATGATAAGCTGGAAGATGCCCTTCTGGAAGCAGAAAATAAAGTCCTGCAATTTCTGAATAAATAAAATCACTTTAGCTTAGTATATTTATACAAGTCCGAAATGAAAATCGCGATCTTTTCAGGGTCTTTTAACCCGATTCATAACGGCCATCTGGCAATTGCCCGGGAGGTTCTGAAACAAGGGGCGGCTGATGAGCTTTGGTTTCTCGTATCGCCTCAGAATCCGCTCAAAAAGAACAGTGAGCTGATGAATGAAAAAAAGCGGTTAAGGATGGTTGAACTGGCCATTGAGGATGAACCGGGAATGAAAGCAAGCGAATTTGAGTTCCATCTCCCCCGCCCCAGTTACACAATCCGTACACTTGAAAATCTCAGAACTAAATATCCGGAGCATCAGTTTGTCTTGCTTATTGGTGGCGACAATCTCAAAATCCTACATAAATGGTTCGAGTACAGACGTATCCTTGATGAATTCGGGTTAATTGTTTACCCAAGGCCGGGGTTTATCAATCAGGAAGATTCGCTTTTCCCAAACACTACTTTTGTAACTGCTCCATTAATCGATATTTCAGCTACGAAGATCAGGGAAAAATTAAAAAAGGGAGAACCTATTGCTGGAATGGTTCCGGAAAAGGTGGCCACGTTATTGCAAGATTCATTTATTTGATGATTTTTGTTAAATCTTCCGGATTTTGCCTGCAATCCCACAAAGACAATACAACAATCTCATTTTCTGTTATTTCGTAAAATATCAAAAAATTTCTTAAAACTTTAACTCTAATATTTTCTTTATCAGTTAATTTGCCAATACTGGGATACTTACTTATTAATCTTAAAGAATCTTTTAATAATTCATTCAACTTTTTGCTATAAAAAATAGAGTTGGTTCTCGAAATCCAGTATTTGCTTATCTCAATTCTTTCCTTTTGAGCTCTTTGAGTCCAAATTATGAGCCTAGCCATTCTTCCATTTCCTTATCTGCCTGTTCGCTGTTTAAAAAAAGTCCATCCTTAAATTGCGCATGTCCTTCTTCAACAGCATGTTTTTGATCATTAGTTAATTCATATCTACTATTATCCTTATCTTCATTTAAAATCAAACGATACATCTCCTCCAGAATTTCGCTATCTTCTGTCTCATTAATCTTTCTTATTAATCTTTGCTTTAATTCAAGTGATGTCATATAAATCTTATTTTGAATAAAATTACAACAATACTATGAGTTTTATTCAATACCATTTAAAAATCTTCAATCCGATTACAAACGAGAGCACGCCTGTGGTTGTGAGTACCAATGCCTCACGCCAGACCTCCATGAATCCTGCACCTTCATTAAAAATACTTCTGAAACTATCGGTAATCATTGTAAGGGGAAGGTACTGAATTGCGGGAATAACCCAGTCCGGGAAGTTATGATAGCTGAAAAACACACCGGAAACCACCATCATCGGTGTTACAATAGCGTTGATCATTCCGTTCCCCACTTCGGTATTGGCTGTACGTGAAGATATAAGTATTGCGATTCCTGAAAAGGCAATGTTTGCCGCGATAAACAAAATAATCAATGCGCACCAGCTCCCCTGAACCTTTACGCCAAAATAGAGCCAGGAAAATAGAAAAAGTAATATCGCCTCAGCCAGGTTCATGGTAAACCGGGCGGTTATCAAAGCTAACAGCAGGTTTGATTTTTTCATTGGAGTTGCCACCATTCGGCGTAAAAGCTTCTTCGAGCGGCGATCGATGATTGTATAACTTATACCCCAGCTACAAGCCATCATAATCCCCATGGCCAGAAGTCCCGGGATCAAAAAATCGACATACCTGGTGCCGGAAAGAGTCAACGGTTCGATCTGTGACTGATTTTCGGTATAAGATAGCAGGCCATGTGCCTCAAGGTCTGCAGCAAGGTGATAGGCAGCCTTGGCTTCTGCATTGGCAGGATCAAAACGGTAATTGGAACCGTTTAGTTTATCTTCGATGATTACCGAAACTTTTCCTTTTTTAAGCAGTGTAAAGGCATTTGAAGAGGTGGTTTCAAAAAAAGAGAGGGTTGCATCTCCGATTTTTTCGTTCTTAAGGGTAATGGTATAGGCACTATCTTTCTTTTGGGCATTGGCGTTTAACCAGGAAATCAGTTTTGTTTCCGGATTCGGGCTTGTTAAATCGATCTTCCTTACAACAGCCAGTTTTGCCTGAACTCCCCCTTTCTGGGTAAACGCAATTCCAAGCCCCCATGCCATTAAAATCGGGAATACCACACCCCAGAAAATAACTGACGGTTCACGGATAATCTCGGCAAAATGCGCGACAATTAACCGGTAAAGCTGATGATTGGTTATCTTATTCATATAAATGGCGTCCGGTAAGTGAAATAAATAATTCGTCGAGTGATCGATGACCACCACCCATGGCAAGGATCTCCTGAAGTGTCCCCTCTCCAAGGATATTTCCCTGGTCCATGATAACAATCCTGTCACAGAGGTATTCAGCCTCTTCCATATAGTGCGAGGTAAGAACCAGGGAAGTATTGTGATTTTTCTTCAGATCGAGCAGAATATTCCAGATCTCACGACGGGCATTGGGATCGAGACCTGTGGTGGGTTCATCGAGTAACAGAATTTTTGGTTTATTGAGCAGAGCAACCCCCAGGGCCAGGCGCTGCCGTTGACCTCCTGATAAATTATCGACATAAGCTTTTTTCTTCTCTTCCAATCCGATTAAAGCGAATACTTCATTCACGCGATCGGAGTCCAGCTTATAAAAGCTCGCAAAGAGACGCATTGTCTCAAAAGCAGTTAGCTTATCCATAAACCGGGTTTCCTGAAGTGATAATCCAATCATCTGGTGCAGTTCGTGCTGGTGGTGTTTCCACTGTTTGCCCGCGATAAAGATCTCCCCCTGATCGGGATGCTGAATCCCCTCAATCATCTCAACCAGGGTGGTCTTCCCTGCCCCATTGGGACCCAGTAATGCCACAAACTCTCCGTGCTTTATTTTCAGGTTTACTCCTTTAACAGCCTGAACCTCTTTAAATGATTTTCTCACCTGCCGGACCTCAACAATATATTCTGACTCTGACATACGATAGACTTAAACTTTATGAGGTAAAATTATCCAATTAAATCATTTTATCAAGAGTCAGAGTACGACTTTACGTCGCGCCCTGACTAACCTCTCTGAATTTGTTAAAACCGGGTAATTTCTTACTTTTGTATTCCACTAAGCATGAAATCAGGAGAGATGCCAGAGTGGTCGAATGGGACGGTCTCGAAAACCGTTGTACTGGTAACGGTACCGTGGGTTCGAATCCCACTCTCTCCGCAATAAACCTTATAGATCAGGCAGTTACAAAATTTGCGCACTTAATTACGCACCCAGGGCGTGGATTAAGTGCGTTTTTCAGTGTTGGTAAACCCGATCTGATTTAGGGAGGGTTGCAAATATCCGTATACAATAGTTTAAATTGGGAATTACTGAAATGGGAACATTTACAGATACAGACTCAAATGGGAAAGTGCTAAATACGGGTAAATACATAGTGGTTTGGAAAAAACAAAAAGGAAAGTATTTGATAATTGCCGAAATAAGCAATTCAGATGCAAAGGGAAAATAACCTTACACCTTTTATTTTGAGAAATATTACTGAGGTTTCTGGAGATAGAGGCCTCTTTTTGTGATTTGAAATAAATGTAGAGACCAAATTCGGCAATTTCTCCTCCTTTACTCAAGATTATGCTTAAGTTATTGAATATTATCGTTATTCTACAGCCATTAAGTTCGGATTTGATCCATATTTATTATCGCCATCTACCCCTTCGGCACAAAAAAGAATGATTAACCAGACCAATCCAAGAACCGGTATTAAAACGATAAGTGAAAACCACCCGCTTTTTCCGACATCATGTAGCCGTCGGATCGAAATGGCAAATGTCGGGATAAGAATTGCTGCAATATACAGATAATTGAATAGTCCATAGGGAAGACCTGCGGCAGTTAATCCGAAGATATTGTCAGTTGCAATGGCCAAAAGGATAAAGACCAGATTGTAAAAGAGAAACTTTCCCAACTCTTTTCGGCTTGCTCTTCCCCGAATAACATCATATTTTTGAAGAGCCAATAAATACCATCTCATAGATTTAAAATTACAAATTAATTGATAAGAATATTAAATTCAAAAAGCTCTGATTGCACGTACAAAATAGGTTCCGCTCTTCTCTTATTTAAACTGAACCCCATTACTAAATAACTGTAACCAGGCAGAATTTTCGTCACACTCACGGGAGCTCCAGTAAAAAGAGCTTTGAAATCCCCCAATTAATGCTATATTCAGGTAGAGCAGGTTTAATTGATCATTAATTCATTTGAAATAGATCGTGCCAATGGTTTTTGGAAAATTGCATTGCCTTTTAAAGCCTCAGTTGACAAAGTATTTTCCCAAACTCCATTTACCGGTGGATCATAAGTCATCAATGAAAGATCGTGATTATACACGGAGCCATTGGTGCGAAACCCTAATCTGTTCAGAATATGAATCATCGAAGGTTTTCGTGTTGTAGCATAAATAGGGAGTGACCTGACCTGATAAAAAATGGTAGTCAGCAGTTTTTGACAATGCCCTTGATTTTCAAAATTGGGATGTGTAACAATATAACCAAGTTCCTTGTGATAATTATTGGAGAGTTTTACTTCGGCAAGATTAAAAACCTTCTCCTTATATTCAATATAGGGATTTTTCAAGGTCGCTGTACAAATTACGATATCATCAAGCGTCATAAAACCTACCAAATCTGAAAACGCAATTAAAATCCGGATAGTCTGACGATCTCCTTTTATTTGTCCCCCCCCGACAATTAATTCGACAATCTGAGTCAGGAATTCTTCCTCTATTTCGTTTGGCTTACTTATTCTGATTTCCATAGTAGTTCTGATTTTGATTCGAAAGTAGGGTATCACTATTACAGTATTATTCCAAAAAGGATACAAAAAGATTAAACCTTTCGTTTATTTTCATATAATGCCGGAATATTGTAAGGAATACTTATTCATAGCTCTCTTTTTAACAAGAATGTAATATATTCGCAACCTAAGTTTAACAACATTTAAGGAGATTTGCGTTTTTATCCATAAAGCCGAAAATTCGATTAACCGTTATCATGGAAAACATAAGATTGGCAATTTTTGATCTCTCAGGGACTACGGTTAGTGACGATAATGCAGTTGCGAAATGCTTGTTTGAGGGGTCCAGACATTTTGGCCTGCAGACAACGATTGAGGATTTTGAAAAAACAATCGGAACCAACAAAATTCATTTATACGAATTTATGTTAGCAAGGGACTTTGGGGAGCAGGTTGAGATTGAAAATCTTGAACACTATCGTTTTCCGCAGTATCATGATAAAGCCGTTGAAATATTTAAGTATTATTCGGTGCTTATGGTTGACTATTACAGAAGTGGTGTCAAGGCAATTCCAGGAGCAGAATCGACCTTTAAATGGTGCCATGAAAACGGGATTAACGTAGTTACCGATACCGGGTTTCACAAAGATGTGAATACCGCTATTATGGAGGGACTTCAATGGAAAGCGCGCGGCCTGGTAGATTTTACCCTTGACGTAGAGGACACTCATGGAATTGGGAGACCCGCTCCATATATGATTTTCAAGGCGATGACGCTCACCGGAGTCCAGAGTGTCCATCAGGTTATTAAAATTGGGGATACTCCCGCCGATCTCCTTTCAGGTTACAATGCAGGATGCAAAGGAAATATAGGGGTATTGAGCGGCGCTAACAGGCTTGAAACCCTCCGAATTTATCCCCATACCCATATCATAAAAAGTGTTGCCGATCTTCCTGCACTAATCAATGAACAATATAGTGATTCACCTTTAAAATTGCAAATCAAATGAATTTACCAACGAATGCCTCACCCCCTAAAATAAAAGTACAGGAAATCCGTTTTGTTATTTTCGCAGCACTGGCTGCCTTTATAACCTACCTGAGCATGTACGCTTTCAGAAAACCGTTCTCTGCCGGCACCTTCGATGGTCTTTCAATCTGGGGTATTGATTATAAAATACTTCTAATTATTTCGCAGCTTGTTGGTTATACCTTTTCGAAATACTTAGGAATCAAAATAATTTCGGAGCTGAATCATAATAGCCGGACAAAAACCCTGCTTGTACTAATGGGAACAGCCTGGATCATGTTGCTCCTTTTTGCCATTATTCCCTACCCGTACAATTTCCCGTTTATGTTTCTTAATGGATTGCCGCTGGGAATGATCTGGGGAGTGGTATTCAGTTATATTGAAGGTCGGCGATATACCGAATTGCTCGGCGCAGTAATGGCATCAAGCTTTATCCTCTCTTCGGGTATTGTGAAGGGTGCAGGAAGGTTTATGATTGACAATTTTCATGTCAGCGAGATGTGGATGCCCTTCCTGGTCGGACTGGTATTTGTCCCATTGCTATTGCTGGGAATTTATATGCTAAGCAAGCTCCCTCCGCCCGATGAAACAGATATCGCTCTGCGTACAGAACGGATTCCCATGAACAGCCATCAGCGAATCGCATTCTTCCTTCGCTTTGCACCGGGTTTCATCCTGGCGATACTTATTTATGTGGCATTAACAATATTTCGCGATCTTAGGGATAATTTTGCAGTTGAATTCTGGAAAGGATTAGGATTTGGCAATACACCCAAAATGCTTGTCATGACAGAAGTGCCAATTGCCATGTTTGTCCTTGTGATCATTTCGCTGATGATTATGATACGCAATAACCGGATCGCCTTTTACTCAACTTTTGGAGTCATTTTTTTAAGCGGATTATTACTTATGGGATCCACCTTGCTTTTTATATCAGGGGCAATGGACCCTGTAATTTGGATGATTATTGCCGGTTTTGCAATGTATCTCTCTTACCTGATCTTTAATACCGTATTTTTCGAACGTTGGATCGCCCACTACAGGGTTAAAAGTAATATCGGATTCTTGATCTATGTTTCGGATGCAATCGGTTACCTTGGAAGTACTGCAGTCCTTTTATTTAAAAACTTCAGCCATACGAAAATAAGCTGGGTTGAATTTTTAAAGATCAGCGCCCTTTCAACCGGCGTCATCATGATTATCCTTTCATTTTTTGCTTTTTTATATTTCAAAAATCTTGAAAAAAAGGACCTGTCCATTGAAGCTGTTCCCATTAATTTAAAGAGTTAAAAGATAGAATATAGTTGTAAAATGAATTAATACCGGGTTGATAATTCATTACGTTAAATCAATCAATCCGGAAATAAAGATTCAAGACGATGGACAAAAGTAGTTTGATTACTGAAGGAGACATCAATTTCACTGATGAACGAAAAAAATGGGATCTTCAGATTACTGATCCTGCTACGGCTGAGATTCTAAGGGATGACGCCCGTTACTTTTTACATCAGTCAATGTCGACGCCATGCCTCGATGTCCTGGAAAGTTGCAAAGGGAGTGGAATGACAACCCTTTCGGGGAAACATTTACTCGATTTTCATGGAAACAACGTGCATCAGCTTGGTTACGGAAATGATTTTATACTTAACAAGATAAAAGAACAAATGGACCGGTTGCCCTTCTCCCCACGAAGGTACACCAATGAGCCTGCCGTTAAGTTAGCTAAAAAACTGGCAACCCTGCTTCCGGGAGATCTAAACCGGTCACTGTTTGCTCCGGGTGGCACTTCAGTTATAGGCATTGCATTGAAACTGGCACGAGTAGTTACGGGTAAACACAAGGTTGTTTCTCTCTGGGACTCCTTTCATGGTGCCTCGATGGATGCAATTGCAGCCGGAGGGGAGGCTGTTTTCAAGAAACATCTGGGTCCTATGATGCCCGGTGTAATCGGGATTCCACCTCCGACGCATTATCGTGGTATTTTTGGGTCTGCCGATGAGGATCAGCTGAAATATGCCGACTATCTGGAATATATAATCGAAAAAGAGGGTGATATTGGTGCCTTCATCGCCGAAACAATTCGCAATACAGATGTCCAGATTCCAACAATAGCCTACTGGAAACGGGTTCGAGAGATCTGCGATAAACACGGGGTGCTCCTTATTTTGGATGAAATCCCAATTGCACTGGGACGTACCGGGAAAATGTTTGCCTTTGAGAATTTCGGAATCGAGCCCGATATCCTCTGCCTTGGCAAGGGGCTGGGAGGCGGAGTGATCCCTTTTGCAGCAATGATCGCCCGCGACAGGTTTAACGTCGCTTCGGATGTTTCGCTTGGACATTATACGCATGAAAAAAATCCGCTCGGAAGTGTGGCAGCCTCTGCTACAATTACCTACATCGAGGATAATCATATTTTGCAAAAAGTTGCCTCCGATAGCCAATGGATGAAAGAACGGCTGAATCAGCTTAAAGAAAAATTCCAATTAATTGGTGATGTTCGCGGAATCGGACTTCTATGGGGTATTGAACTGGTCAAAGATCGCACAACAAAGGAGAAAGCCAACGAAGAGGCAGAGAAAATCATGTATCATTGTCTGCGTGAAGGATTAAGCTTTAAGGTTTCTCAGGGAAATGTTTTGCAGCTCTCCCCTGCCCTTACCATTAGCCGGGATGAACTGGAATCTGCCATTTCAATTCTAACCCTTGCCTTCGAAAACCTGGCCGCCAGCTAATTTTCCGAAGATTCGTAATCAAACCATTTTTGACCTGCAAATAAATTGAAAAAAACCAATCTGTTTCTGAATATTTCCTACCACTGATTAGCTTATTTCACTATCCAAATCCCGTAATGAGAAAGATGGTCTGGAAACGGCCTTACATTCTGTTTTCGCATTGGCAGCACATAAATAGCGGTCAATCTCCGGAACTTCGGTTCCATTTTCTGAAGAAATCCGTTTAACCGGAAGGGAATTAAACAATTCCCAATCGCACAAATCAGAAACCTTATGAAGAACCACCTTACGGGCAATCGGCTGCCGGGCAAAATTAAGATTTGAAAATATTCCGCGCAAATATTCAGCCTTTCGGATAAAAGGGAGACTAACAATAATCTGAAGGTATTCTTCAGGTGAATCATGCCGTTCTGCAAGCTGAATGGTAATCGTATGGTTGTTGTTTAAAAGTGCAATTCCAAAATAGTTAACGCTGCTCTGGGTATTTCCTTTATAGACTTCGATAACCTTATCGACAACATTGGCTATGATAATAAACGGATCCCCTTTTAACTGATCCGTATCGGATGATAAATAATAGAAATAGTATATCCCCTGAAAGTGATTCGCGATATAGTCGAATGATAATTCCACTTGTTTTCGGATAAAGTCCAGGTATCCGGATTTATCAACCCTTTTAAAGTCTTTATTATCAAGAAGTTTATTGAGCTTGAAAATGTCAGCCGAAAGTCTCTTTTCCATTTTAATCCTCGAAAGATTATTTACCATATTAAAAGAGGCTGCAATAGCCTCCTCAAGTTCCGCATCAGAAAGACTAGTGCTGATTTTAGCCAGAGCAGGGAGAACCGTCTTTAGCAGACTTGATAACACCGGTGGCGGAATATCCAATACACTGGCAATTTCCTTCTTTTTATATTCTGCCTGTTTTAATTTCCGGCAAATATCGATGAAATCTACGGCAAGACTAATCGTTTGATTCATATTGATTTAACAATAACGTTCAAAGGTTATGAATTATTATTAATTCTCATTAATTAATAGGATTAATATTTCCAAATGTAGACTTTTGATCCGAATTTTAAAGTATTAAAACTAATATTTATGAGAATATTTGCCCTTGGTGGAGCAGGAAAAATTTGCAGAGAGGCGGCTTATGACCTTGTCTGCTTTGGAACATTTGATCAACTCACTATTGGAGACTTTAACATTGAGGCTGCCAAATCGACCGCAGAATGGCTGAATAATTCCAAAGTGGATTATGCGTTTATAGATGTTACCGATAAACCGGGTTCAATCGCTTTGCTGTCAAAATATGATCTGGTTATAGATGGAACCACAATCTCTCTAAATGGTGATTCCACGGAATGTATTGCCTATGCCGGTTGCCATGGAATTAACCTGAACGGATTTGGTGAGGAGTACAAATTTGATGAGATTTTTAAGGCTAACGGAAAGATTATGGTTCCCGGATTTGGAATGACTCCGGGCACCACAAACATGATGGCTGTTTTTGCCTGTGACCAGATGGAGAAGGTCAACACAGTACGGGTGAGTCATGGAGCCTATCGCCCAATAGCCTTCTCAGGTTCAATTACAGAAACGACCATTTATGAATACGACCCAAAACTTCCCGGAAGAACGGTGTTCGAAAACGGAGAGTTCATTCAGGTTCCACCGTTTGCACGCCCAAGAGTGATTGAACTTCCTTTACCTTACGGGAAGAGCATCGAATATATCATTCCACACTCAGAAACATTTACTCTGGCCAAATACCTGAAAAACAAGAATGTTGATCTTATTGAAGTTCGGGGTACCTGGCCTCAGGAAAACATGGAACTGATTAAAGCATTATATAATTATGGATTCTTAAATAATCAGAAGATCACACTTAACGGGTGCGAATTTGGCATTATGGAAGCTATCGGAGAATACCTCCAACGGTCACCCAAAGGAAAAGAAACCGAATTGTTTGGGTACTCCCTTCATGTTGAAGTTGAAGGAATAAAAAATGGTCAGTTAGTGCGACAAACCTTAACCCACACCCATCCCTCCTCTGACGGCACAATCCCGGAATGGGCAGGGCTTAGGGCATACACACGCAACGTTGGAATCCCAATGAGCATTGCTGCACAATTAATCCTGCAGGGAAAATATACAGGCAGTGGGGCACTTTACCCTGAATTTGTATTCAACCCTGGCCATGTGTTTTCAGAGCTGGCTAAAAGAGATATCTTTATTCACACAATTGAGGAAATTATAAATTAGAACTATGAACAAACTGGAAAATATTAAAGCCGTTATTTTTGATTGGGCAGGAACACTGATTGACTACGGTTGTATCGCACCAACCCAGGTATTTATTGAAGTTTTCGAACGACGGGGGATCAAGGTAACGGTTGATGAGGCACGTGGTCCGATGGGTCTTGCCAAGAAAGACCATGTGCGTACACTAATTCATCTTGAATCGGTTACAAAACAATGGAATGAAAAATTTGGATTATCGCCTTCAGAATCAGATGTAGATGCGATATATGCAGAACTCAATCCCGGTCTTGCGATGATTGTAAAAAACTTCAGTGAACCAATTCCCGGAGCGATCGAACTGATTAATGAGCTGAAACGTCAAGGGATTAAAGTAGGTACGACCACCGGATATGTTGTTGAGATGATGGATAACATTCTGCCTCTGGCTACCGCAGCCGGATTGATTCCCGACTCGGTTGTCAATTCGTCTGAAGTAACCTTTGGTCGTCCTGCTCCATGGATGATCTATAAAAATTGCGAAAAGATGGACGTTTATCCATTATCAGCAATGGTGAAAATCGGTGACACAGTGGCCGATGTCGAAGAGGGGAATAATGCCGGGTTATGGACGATTGGATTAACCAAATCGGGCAACGAAGTAGGACTCTCCCTGGCAGAGGCAGAAAATGCAGATCCGCAATGGCTAAAAGATCGTATTTCCTTTGCTGGAAATAAATTACTTGACGCCGGAGCTGATTTCGTTGCCGAAGGGGTCTGGGATTGCTGGCCAATCCTTGAGGAGATAGACCGAAGAATAGCACAAAAAGAAGCTAAGCAATAAGCCTAATACTAATTAAATTTTTAAAAATGGACAATAAATTATTCACCCCGGGCCCGTTAAATACAAAACTCGTGGTTAAGGAGGCTATGCTTCACGACATGGGCTCGCGCGATAAAGAGTTTATCAGTGTTGTTAAGGAGATCAGGGAAGAGTTGCTGGTACTGGCAGGAGTAACCAAAGCGGAAGGTTACGATACCGTTCTGATGCAGGGTTCAGGCACTTTTGGCGTTGAATCTGTTATCTCAACGGCAATTGCTGCAGATGGACATTTGTTACTGATCACCAATGGCGCATACGGTGACAGAATCGGTGAGATGGCAAAAGTGTACGGAATAAAAACAACCACACTAAGCTATAAGGAAAATATCGTCCCACCGGCAGATCACGTTGAAGCAGTACTGAAAACGGACAACTCGATCACTCATGTGGCGATTATCCATTGCGAAACCACAACCGGAATATTTAATGATATTGAAAGTATCGGGCAATTGTCCCGCAAATACAATAAGATCTACATCGTCGATGCAATGAGCAGCTTTGGGGCTGTCCCCATCGATTTTAAAGGGTTTGATATTGACTTTCTGATCTCATCGTCGAATAAGTGTATTGAAGGGGTTCCCGGATTTTCGTTTGTTATTTTCAGAGTAAGTTCACTTGAAGGTTGCAAAGGGTTTGCCCGGACGGTATCTCTGGATCTTTATGCCCAATGGGCCTATATGAAAACCAGCAATTCATTCCGTTACACACCACCCATCCAAACCATACTGGCATTTCATAAGGCTCTCGAAATTTTAAAGGAAGATGGGGGAATTCCTGCCCGGTCGGCAAGGTATCAGCAGAATTATCACCGGTTGATCGAAGGAACCGAAGCACTCGGGCTCAGAACCTATCTCGATAAACGGGATCAGGGGTATATTATTACGTCATTCCTTTTTCCAAAACATCCCAATTTCGATTTCACCCAATTCTACGAAAAACTGCACGAACGTGGTCAGGTCATTTATCAGGGAAAGTTATCCGATACCGACTGCTTCCGGATTGGAAACATCGGTCAGCTATATTTAGAGGATATCGAGAATCTAATATCAGCCATAAGCGAGGTTTTAAACGATATGGGTGTAAATTTTTAGCTGAATTAAAAATATGTTTATAGAATAGGGCCCGGTCTATTAATTTAGGCCAGGCTCTGGTTTTTAAGTTTATAATAGCGGGTTACCGACGCCAAAAACAGGCTGTTTAAATAATTATAAAAATCAAAATTTCGGGATTTTGTATTCTAAATGTAACAAAATAACTCATTAATTAACATTTTTGTAATTTTATTGTAACATCGGAATTAGATCTTTACATCGAAAAATATAATAATCGTTAAAATTAGAATCAATAGATTAAAAGATTCTAATAAATGTATTAATTCATTAGTAGCCAATATGATAATAAGAATTTCTATTTTTTTAATTTTAATCACTCTTGTAGTTGAAAAGCTATCGGCTCAGGATGGATTAGCGGTTACAAATTCATCTGCTTTCAAAGGAGTTGAATCTGCAGGTTCAGGGATAACCATTTTTGAATTTCAGACTTATGTAACCGATAATGATTTAATTTCCATCACGCAGGATCTTCTTCAGGATCATGTATTTGGGCCATTAGTTTCGCGTAAGTTGTATCTTTTGGGATCGAAGTATACCTTTCAGGTTCCCGTGGTTCCAGGTAACCCACAAACCAAAACAGTAATCAGAAAGGTTGCTATTTATGAGGCTGTTCAAAAGATTGAACACTATCTTAAGAAGTCAGTCCGAAAGGGAATACTATCTCAAGAGGAAGCGGTAAAGTCATTCAATTGTGTATTGGATGTTGCTTTAAATGTTTTTGCAGCAGATTCTAATAATTTCGAAAAAGAGATCGTTAAAACGGATGATCCTACAACTTTAATTGTGCTCTTTACCAAAAGAGTCCGACTAGTCTCTTAGCGACTTAAATATCCTGTAATTCAAAGATATAGAAAATATATGCAGGCTAAAAATCTGCATCATGCCCGAATTATGTTTAAAAATCACATAATTATTTACTTCTAAAACAATTATTAATTCTAAAATCCTTAAAATGCAGAAATTTATTTTTTTAGTAATGACACTCCTTTTTCTGGGGAACCTTACGTTTGCCCAAAAGGTAAATATTGAGGGTCTGGTTAAAAGCAGCACAGGAGAGCCACTTTCAGGCGCAACTGTCCTGGTGAAAGGGACCACCAATGGTACTCTTACAGATGACAAAGGCCATTTCACGATCAAGGCGAACACCGGCGAGGTTCTTATGGCGACGTTCATTGGATTTAATTCTTCTGAAATCGTAGTTGGCAGCGAAAAAACAGTTACACTTTCTTTAACAGAGATTAAAGAGCAAATCTCTGAGGTTGTCGTAACAGCTTTGGGTATCGAGAAACAGAAGAGCACAATCGGTTTTGCTGTTGAAGATATCAAGGGTAGCGAACTGGTTAAGGCCAGAGAGCCAAATCCAATCAATGCGTTAACGGGTAAGATTGCAGGTCTGACCGTTGGTTCTTCAACTGAGATGTTAAGTGCACCAACCGTTTTACTTCGTGGTTATGCCCCCCTTTATGTTGTTGATGGTGTTCCGGTTCAGACCGATACCTGGGATTTAAATCCGGATGATATTGAAACTTACACTGTACTCAAAGGTCCTGCAGCTGCGGCACTTTACGGCTCACGAGGACAGTTTGGAGCGATTCAGATTACAAGCAAACGTGGTTCCAAAGACAAACGCGGCTTCAATGCTGAATTTAATTCAAGTACCATGTTTGATGGCGGTTTTATTGCCTTGCCTAATACCCAGGATTTATATGGTCCCGGAGATCATGGCGTTTATGCTTTTGGTGATGGTAAAGGCGGCAATGGTGGTTTAAACGATGCCGACTACGATGTTTGGGGTCCCGCATTTAACGGTCAGCTTATTCCACAGTATGACAGCCCGGTAGTAAATGGCATCAGAACTTCTACTCCCTGGACTGCTCGTGGAAAAGACAATCTTAAACGGTTTATCCAAACAGGATCGTTATCTACCAATAGTTTCTCTTTTGGTGCAACCAATGGAAAAGGAGATATCCGTATGTCAGCATCACACAGCTATCAGAAAGGGATGGTTCCGAATACCGAATTGAACATGACCAATTTCAACCTTTCAGGTGGTTACAACATTACACCTAAGCTTCGTGTTGATGCTAACCTTGCTTATGGAAGACAATATACACCCAATACTCCGGATGTAACTTATGGTCCGAACAGTATTATCTACAACATCACTGTTTGGGCAGGTGCAGACTGGAATATTGATGATATGCGCAACTACTGGCAGCCTGGTAAAGAGGGAGTACAATCCAATTACGAAGAGTATACCCGTTACCACAACCCTTACTTCATGTCTTACGAATGGCTTAGAGGTCATACTAAAAATGACATGAAAGGTTATGCTTCGGTAAGTTACAAATTCAATAACTACCTTAACCTACAGGGCCGTACTGCAGTTACTACCTATGATCTTTTCAGATCTGAAAAGATGCCATTCTCTGCTCACCCTTACGGACGTGAACAGGCGCTTGGAGATTATCGTGAAGACAAACGTAATCTGTTTGAGAACAACACCGATCTTTTACTCTCCTATGATCAGTATGTACTTCCTAAATTAAGTGTACATGCAACTGTGGGTGGAAATATCCGTACTTATGAATTTAGAAGCAGCTTTGCATCAACTGACTATTTGAATGTTCCGGGTTGGTATAACCTGAGTAACTCTAAGAATCCGGTAAAATCATACAACTTTGATGCTCCAATGCAGGTATTGAGTGCTTATGCTACTGCCGATATTACCTATAACGATTTTGCTACATTATCGTTAACCGGTCGTAACGACAAAAACTCAACCTTACCTTCTGCCAATAATTCCTATTTCTACCCATCGGCTTCTGCAAGTATTGAAATGTCAAAACTTGTAAAAATCCCAACGGTAAAAACTTGGAAAATCAGAGGATCGTATGCAAACGTTGGTAGTGCACTTACCTCACGGCAAATTGGAACAACCGATCGCGCTCTTGGGTTAGGTGTATTAGATTATGGAACCACTTACTATTCACCTTATGATGGACCAACCTATCAGAATTCCTCTTCATACAACATTAACCTGATACAAGGACAAGCTGCGGCAGGATATACAGGAACAATTTCGAATCCAAAATTAAAACCAAGCTCAAGCTCGGCATGGGAAGCAGGAACTGATGTTGGCATGTTTGATAATAAACTGAGATTTGATTTTACCTATTTCTCAAGTATTGACGGCCCTCAGATTTTCAACCTGCCAATCTCAGGCGCATCAGGATTTAGCAGTGCCTTGGTGAATGGTATCAAGATTCAACGTAAAGGGTTTGAGTTTACAGCAGCAGCAACACCGTTCCGGAATAAAGATGGTTTTAGCTGGGATATTTCGGCCAACTATTCAACCTATCAGCAATTCCTGAAAGAGATTTATCCTGGGGTTGATAAATTAAACACCTTCTTAAAAGTTGGTGACCGACTGGATAAGCTGTATGAATCAGCCTTTGTAAGAACTCCGGATGGAAAGATTATCAATGATGGAAGCGGACGCCCGATCAGAAACTCCGTTAGACAATTCTTAGGAAATGCAAACTACGACTTCACTGCAGCAATTAATAACACCCTCACTTATAAAAATGTAAGTTTAAGATTCCAGTTTGATGGACGATTCGGTGGCAAGATCCAGGATTATGTTGAGAAAAAAACATTCCAGGGTGGACGTAACATAGCGACTGTTCAGGGTGCTATGGGAATTGCTCGATTAAATGATACGAAAGGGATCAAATCCTATGTTGGAGAAGGTGTTCAGGTTAGCAACAGCACAGCAATTGCTTACGATTCTGACGGAAAAGTAACCAACTACGATCAGCTTCAATATACTCCAAACACCACTGCAACGTACCTTCAGGATTACATTAGCCGCTGGTCAGGAACCAATGAAGCTACAATGATAAGCAGAACATTTGTAAAATTACGCGAAGTAGTTCTGACCTATTCATTGCCAAAACGTTACCTGCAGGGAACATTTGTAAACCAGGCCAACATCTCATTTGTAGGACGTAACCTGCTCTATTTTGCAGCTAAATCGGATATGGATATCGAGCAATATGCAGGTACTAATTTTGGTTCAGACCTACAAACACCTACACAAAGACGTATCGGGTTTAACCTGAATTTCACTTTCTAATAAACGTTATTTTAATTATTTTGATTCATAGAAACATGAAAAATATTTATTTACTCTTAATCGTGCTCCTGATTTCGGTGACCTCCTGCCAGAAATTCTCGGCATTGGAAAAAGATCCGAACCGTCCCGGCCAGGTTCCGCCATCGCTAATTTTTACGAACGTTCTGTATAGCAGTTATTACTCTCCATGGAGCGACGTCTCCAGATGGAATCAGTTCTGGTGCAGCAATTATGCGTATTACAATGATCAGACTTATGACTGGACCAATACCAATTTTAATTATACACAGCTTCAGAATGTTAAGCAGATGACCGAAGAGGCAATCCGTGTAGGCTTGCCTGCCAACAACCCGTATTCTGCCCTGGGTAAATTCTTCTATGCCTATTTCTTTGTCGATATGTCGATGAAATTAGGCGATGTTCCTATGACAGATGCCCTAAAAGGACTTGATAATACCCAGCCAAAGTACGACACCCAAAAAGCTGTTTTCAAACAGTCATTGGCGTGGTTGGAAGAGTCAAACACCGATTTGCAGCAACTGATCAACAGCAACGACAATTCGTTGGTGGGTGACTTTATGCTAGGAGGTGATTTGACAAAATGGCAAAAAGTTGTAAACAGCTACAAATTAAGGTTACTTATTACCTTAAGCAAAAAATCATCCGATGGTGATTTAAATATTGGTTCTACTTTCAGTGCAGTTGTACTAAATCCTTCAAAATATCCGGTATTCACCTCTTTGGATGACAACCTTAAATTTACATTTAATGCTTCAACAGACAAATATCCGTTAAATCCTGACGAATACGGTAAGACTGCAACACGTAATAATATGTCTGCAACCTACCTGAACACTTTGGTAGCCTTAAAAGATCCAAGAACATTTATCGTTGCTGATCCGGCAGAAGCAAAAATCAAAGGAGGCTTACATGCAACCGATTATGAGGCTTATGTAGGTGCAAGCTCAGGTGAGAGCCTTGATGACATGTCGGTAAAAATGTTGAATGGTGAATATTCTCCTATCAGCAAAAATCATTACTATGGCAGCTACCTTGGAGAACCATGCATCCAGATTGGCTATTCTGAGTTATGCTTTAATATCGCTGAAGGAATCAACAGAGGTTGGGTAAGTGGAAATGCTGAAGCTTATTATTCCAAGGGAATACAGGCGTCATGGACTTTTCATGGAGCAAGCGTAGATGCAAACTGGGAAGCCTATTATGCACAGCCAACTGTTAAATACAGCAGCGACAACGCTACCGCATTAACCCAGATTCTAACTCAAAAATACCTTGCATTCTTCAATAACTCAGGATGGGAAGCTTACATCAATGCACGCCGCACAGGTGTTCCAACCTTCCTGATCGGAGTTGGAACCGGTAATAGCGAGCGTATTGCCAAAAGATTCCAGTATCCAAGTTCTGAAAGAACAACTAATGCTACGAACTATCATGCAGCTTTGACCAGCCAGTTTGGTGCAGATACCGATGATATCAACAGCGAAATGTGGATTTTTAAATGATCGATCATATCGACAGGTAGTCGAAAAATTTAGTTTAAAACCCGTGCAGAAAAAAATCTGCACGGGTTTCTTCGTTTCTTAAAAATTCGGAACAAATCATTCTTATAAAGTAAGTAGATTTGCCGCTATATTTTTTTAACCGATGAATCCCGAACCTGAACAATATGCTGACGTAATCCTGCCACTCCCTCTGGCCGGATATTTCACCTATAATATTCCTGATGAATTAAGGGATCAGGTAGTTCCTGGCTCAAGGGTTATCGTTCAGTTCGGGGTAAAGAAATTTTATTCAGCACTGGTTCGGACAATTCACGACAAAAAACCGGAAGGGTATACTACCAAACCAATCGAATATTTAATTGATTCACAACCTATTGTTCCTTTAGCGAGTTTTCCGTTCTGGGAGTGGATTGCCGGATATTACCATTGTACGATAGGCGAAGTTTTAAAAGCAGCTCTTCCTTCGGGGCTAAAACTGGAGAGTGAAACAAGAATCAATTTCAACACTAATTATGAGGAAGATAGCGGCAATAAGCTAACCCCAAGGGAACAGCTTTTATTTGAAGTGATTCGCGAAAAGCACAGCCTTTCGATTGCAGAACTCAATAATTCAGTACTTAAAAAAAACTCTATTGCCGTCATTAAGGAGTTATTGAATAAAGGGGCAGTATCTGTCGAAGAGGAGTTGAAAGAGAGCTACCGACACAAAACCACTTCGTTTATTGAATTACCCGAACGGTATTCTACCGAAAGAGCCATAAATCTGCTCCTCGACTCCCTTCGGAAACTTCCGCTACAGCAAAATCTGCTTATCGGATTCCTCGACCTTCGTGAAAAACTTAAATCCAACTCACAAACAGGGGTAACCAAAAAGGAATTACTTCAATCAACAGGCATAAGTGCAACTGTTTTCAGTGGACTTATTAAAAAAAATATCTTAACAGTGGTTGAGAAAAAAATTGACCGGCTTGCCTCCTTTTCCGGGGAGATTAAAGAAATTTCGAAATTAAGTGCTGCACAATCAGCTGCGTTAATTCAGATCAAACAATCCTTCACCGAAAAACCGGTAACTTTGCTTCATGGAGTAACTGCCAGCGGAAAAACGGAGATTTATATCAAATTAATCAGGGAATGTCTTGACCAGGGGAAGCAAGTGCTTTATTTACTTCCCGAAATTGGGCTTACGACCCAGATTATTGGTCGCCTGACACGAGTCTTTGGAGATCTGGCGGGGATCTATCACTCGAAATTCAATGATTCAGAACGGGTTGAGATTTGGAATAAAGTTTTAAACTTTATTCCATCAAACAAAGATTCGAACCAAAAATCAGATTATCAATTAATTGTAGGAACCCGGTCTGCTATTTATCTCCCGTTTAAAGATCTGGGGCTGATTATTGTGGACGAAGAACATGAGAACAGCTTCAAACAATATGACCCTGCACCAAGATACCACGCCAGAGATGCTGCTGTTATCCTGGGCCATCTTCAGCATGCGCCAGTTTTATTGGGGACAGCAACCCCCGCAGTCGAGACCTATTATAATGCAACATCGGGTAAATTCGGATTGGTAACATTAAGTGAACGACATCAGCAGATGGAGATGCCCGAGATCCTGACTGCCGATTTTAAGGATGCCTACAAACGGCGGCAAATGAATTCACACCTTACCCCCTTATTGTTTAATGAGATCACGGGTGCACTGGAGCGTAATGAGCAGGTAATCCTCTTTCAGAACCGGCGAGGATTCTCCCCGTTTATTGAGTGCAAGATGTGCGCATGGATTCCAAAATGTGCCCATTGTGATGTTAGTCTTACCTATCACAAACACAATAATTCACTGGTCTGTCACTATTGCGGTTACTCCACAAGCCATCCCGGAATCTGCAAAAGTTGTGGCAGCAAGGAGCTTACAAACAAAGGATTCGGAACTGAAAAGGTTGAAGAAGACCTCCAGGTAATTTTTCCGGATGCTAAAATTGACCGGATGGATCTCGATACAACCAGATCAAAGCATGGTTTTGAGAAAATTATTCAGCGCTTTGAAAGCAAAGAGATTGATATTCTTATCGGGACACAAATGGTTACCAAGGGGCTCGATTTTGAAAATGTAAGTATCGTGGGAATTCTAAATGCAGACAATTTACTGAATCAGCCCGATTTCAGGGCCTATGAACGAAGCTACCAGTTAATGGCACAGGTTGGCGGAAGATCTGGCCGGAAAAACAAACGGGGAAAGGTAATTATACAAACCTCAGAACCCACGCATCCAATCATACTCAATGTTACCAATAATGACTATGAGGCGATGTACCGCGGTCAGATAGCCGAAAGAAAACACTTTAAGTATCCCCCTTTTTATAGGATGATTGGAATTACCCTAAAACACAGGGAAAAAAATGAACTTGACCGGATTGCATACGAGCTATCGACAAATCTGCGGGAGAGGTTCGGGGCACGCATTCTTGGGCCGGAATATCCCCTGATCAACCGGATTAAAATGCAGTTTATTAAACAAATGTGGATTAAAATTGAGCGGGATATCTCGGTTGTAAACGCCAAAAGGCAAATGCAGGAAATCATTGATCAGGTGCGCAAACGCGAAGGGAATAAAACAATACAGATCGCGGTCGATGTAGATCCTATTTAAAACTATTCTACGAAAAAATATCAACGAAAAATTCCACCCAGAATACTCATATCACACTATATTACAGCCACATATAAATTATTTTATTTATTTTTTGTTGATAATTTCATTTTATTAACATCGTATTGGCTCCATTTCACCATGCATGTCGGCAAATTCAGCTTAAAATGTTAATTTTGAGCCTGTCTTTTTAATACAAAAAATAATGGGAAAGGTAATAGCGATAGCGAACCAAAAAGGGGGTGTAGGTAAAACAACTACAGCAATTAATCTTGCTGCAAGTCTGGCTGTTTTGGAACACCGCGTTTTACTGATTGATGCCGATCCTCAGGCCAATGCCACGTCAGGAGTTGGGTTTGACGTCAGAAACGTTAAAACAAGTATCTACGAGTGCGTGGTTGATGGGGTAGATCCAAAAACGATTATCCTGAACACGAAAACTCCTAATTTTGATCTTCTTCCATCACATATTGATCTGGTTGGTGCCGAGATCGAAATGCTTAACCTTCCCAATCGGGAGAGAGTTCTTAAACAAGTTATTGATCAGGTAACGAATGATTATGATTTTATTCTGATCGACTGTTCTCCTTCACTTGGTTTAATTACAGTAAATGCCTTAACTGCAGCGAACTCAGTAATCATTCCTGTTCAGTGCGAATATTTTGCACTTGAAGGGTTGGGGAAATTACTGAACACGATTAAAATAATACAAAGCAGGCTTAATCCCGAACTTCAGATTGAGGGATTTCTCCTTACCATGTTTGATGCGCGGTTAAATTTGTCAAATCAGGTCTACGAAGAGGTAAAACGCCATTTTCAGGAGATGGTTTTTGAAACGGTGATCACACGAAACATCAGACTTTCGGAGGCTCCCAGTTATGGTCTTCCTGCCATTGAGTATGATGTCAGTTCAAAAGGTGCTCAATCCTATCTTAGCTTTGCACGCGAATTACTGCAGAATAATAACCTAACCAAGATTGACCACAAGGCGATCGTTGAACAATAATATACAATAAAAATAGTTCCAAATCATGATTAAACGTAGCGCGCTTGGCAGAGGCCTGGGAGCATTAATTGAGGGAAGTGAAACGACACAAGCTCCTGGACCGGTTTCGAACGAGGTATTGATTTCCGAAATTGAGGCAAATCCATTTCAACCCCGTATCCATTTTGACGAAGAGGCGCTTACCGATCTGGCGAACTCGATCAAAGAACTGGGTATTATTCAACCGATCACGCTTCGTAAACTTGAAAGTGGCAAATATCAGATAATTGCCGGTGAACGCCGTTTTAGGGCATCCAAAATAGCCGGACTAACATCCCTCCCCGCATTTGTGAGGGAAGCCGGTGATGAAACGATGCTGGAGATGGCTCTGGTTGAGAATATTCAGCGTGAAGATCTTGATGCAATCGAAATTGCCCTAAGTTATCAGCGTCTGATCGACGAGTGTAATCTTACCCAGGAAACATTGAGTGAAAAGGTGGGAAAAAAACGGTCCACAATCTCCAATTATCTCCGTTTACTTCGCCTTCCTGCACCCATACAGAAGGCCATAAGGGATCAGGAGATTACCATGGGTCATGCCCGTGCATTGGTTAATATCCAGGAGCCTGAAACACAAATAATGATCTATCGTCAGGTTGTGAAGTATGATTTCTCTGTCCGAAAAACAGAGGATATCGTCCGTAAAATTAGTTCTGACGATGGTGAAGGGACTCCGGCAGTCAAAAAAACGACCCCTTTCCCTGAAGAATATCACGATCTGAAAAATCATCTGACCAAATACTTCAATACCAGTGTGGTGTTTAAAATCAATGAAGTTGGAAAAGGAAAAATAGAAATTCCGTTTGGCGATGCTAAAGATCTTGAACGTATCATTGGAATATTTGACAAATTAAATTCGTAAGAATCAGCTAAAATTGGAATATTGAAAACCATTATTGCAGTACTTTCGATTTTTTTTAGTATACTTACGGCAAATCTGGAAGTAAAAGCCCAGAGGATTATTATTTCGAATGATAGTTTAAAGGTTACGGCACCGGTTCAAACGGTGCATCGTTCCCCGAAAAAAGCTTCGATTTATGCTGCATTATTCCCTGGTTTGGGACAGGTATACAATAAGAAGTACTGGAAACTACCCATTGTTTATGGTGGATATGCAGGATTAATTTATGTTTTGGGTTGGAATAATAATAATTACAAGGACTTTTTTCAGGGTTACCGAATTATTGCCCAGTATTCAAGTGCAACGAATTTAAAGCCTGAAGAACGGGTATTTTTAAATAATCTGATAAAAAATCCATCGATCAGACTGGAAAATCCGACAACATTTAAATATATTGCGGATCAATTAAAAAGCGGTAAAGACTTTTATCGACGAAATAGGGACTTAACAATCATTTGTATCGCTGCTCTCCATGTTTTGAGCGTAATCGATGCCAGTGTCGATGCCAATCTTTTTGACTTTGACATAAGTGATGACATCAGTATGAGGATTGAACCAATGCCGGTAAATTTGGGAAACCAAAATATGGGAATGGGTTTAAATCTTGCAATTCATTTTTAAACAGAAGAGACATGAAGCTTATAAATTTAACAATACTAGTTTTAATGCTAGTGATATCAACAATTAATTCGAATGCCCAAAGCATTGATAACCAAAAAAAAACTACCGTAGCCTCTACTCAGGTTAATACCCTTGATTCACTTAGAGCAAACCTTGCCGATACTTTAAAAACAACACTTTCCGATTCCATTCCCGTTGACAATCTCGACAATATCTTATCTGATAAACTCGATTCGATGGTTCATACCTGGTATGTGCAAAACGCCTTCCCTGTAGATAGCCTTGAAAAAGCTTTTGCCTCCGATACCCTGCAACGTGAGTTACCCGATTCAGTTTACATCAGCCGTCTTCAAAATCTGGACTCCTATATTTCCCTTCCCTACAATGAGAGTGTAAAGAAATTTATAAATTTCTATGTCAACCGACGTAAAGGAATGGTCTCAATCATGATGGGACTTACAAATTATTATTTCCCGCTATTTGAAGAAGCTCTGGCCAGGTATGATCTCCCTTTAGAGTTAAAATATCTCCCGATTATCGAATCGGCCCTTAATCCTAAAATAGTATCCAGAGCCGGTGCATCCGGACTTTGGCAATTTATGCATGGCACTGCCAAAATGTACGGCCTTGAGATTAATTCCTACATCGATGAACGCAACGACCCAATCAAAGCAACCGATGCTGCTGCCCGTTATCTGAAAGATCTGTATGCAATTTATGGGGATTGGCATGTCGTAATAGCGGCCTATAATTGTGGCCCCGGGAATATCAATAAAGCGGTACGCCGATCAGGTGGCAAACAGGGATATTGGGAGATCTACTCCAAGCTTCCCAAAGAGACTCGTGGATATATCCCAATATTTATCGCTGCAAATTACGTAATGAATTATGCCAAAGAACATAATCTCTTCGCAGTTAAGCCAACCTTCAAAATATTAACCGATACGATTGTAGTTAACTCCTACCTGAATTTCGAACAAATCGCTTCGGTATTGAATATTCCGGTAATGGAGATCAGACAATTAAACCCTCAATATAAACGGGATATCATCCCTGCCAAAGCGAACAAGCAATATGTGCTTAAACTTCCCATCGATAAAGTATCCCCTTTTATCGATAGTCAGACCCAGATATTTGCATATAACCGGGATAAATATTTCCCGAACAATCAGATCGTTCCAGTCAGAGATGAACACGGCAGAAGCCTCTATTTTGATACCGATGGAAAGAAAAAGATTATTTACACTGTTAAAACAGGCGACAATCCACGGTCCGTTGCCAATAAATATAAAATCAGCACAAGCCTGCTAGCCGAGTGGAATCATATACGGCATAACAGAATTAAAGCCGGACAGAAGCTAACTATATATTTGGAAGACAAAACTTCTGAGGCAGCCGCAAGTACGAAGAGAGCAACTACAGATAGTTTAAAAGCAGCTAATGCTAACGCTATCGCCCAGAAACAGTTGGAATCAATTACTGGCCCACTTACTTTTAATGCTGAATTTACTTTCTATACGGTCCGCCCGGGCGACAGCCTTTATACGATTGCAAAACAATTTGCCGGAGTATCGGACTTGGAAATTAAATTGCTGAATAACATTAAAAACACCAGAGGCCTGATGATCGGCCAGAAACTTAAAATTCCGATTAAGGCATAAAGATCGCAAAATAGAACATCAAATAACCTTGGTCAAGAAATCACAAACCACAATGGAAATAAAATTTTTTACCTGAGCACTCTAATGATTTGCATCGCCTAATCCGAACGACAGGTTGCCCGAAAAAACAACATTTGCCTTTACCGATTCGGGAGTTAAATATAAGTTGGAAACCGTTAACCGGACCAGCTTACCATTTAATTCAAAACCATATACCAGAGGATAATGCCTGATTAAAAGGGCAATCTGCTCCTTGATACCTGAAATATTCGATTTAAGGGGAATTGCAACCGAACGGGTTATTGTACGTTCAATCTTCCCGTTAAACAACCATTTCGAAGATTTCATAAGCAGGTTATGGGTTTTAAGATCAAACTTAAGATCCTTAATCCGGATTGTTGTATCTTCTTCACTAAAATAAGGGATACCAGTCAGGTAAAGCGTTCCATTTATACTTCCCGAAATCTTTGTCTCTACTGCCATTTTATCATTAGTCCCATAAACCCTGAATGTTTCAAACTTTATCCTCCGGCTTCCAAACAGAAATGTAGAATCACCAATCTGCCCGGTAATCATCCTGTTAATTGCCGTATAAGGGATATCTGTCAAAAGATTAATCTTAAAAGTATCGCTGGCCAATTTTAAGGGTTGAATAAATGGTAAGGCAGTTACTTTTCCCGACGGCGGAATATTATCCATTAAACAGCTCACATCGGAGGTGATTGCGGCTCCAAGACGAATGCGTCCTGCCGCCCCCTGAACCGGAACCACGGAGACCGAATAAGGGACTATTGATAACCAGGCATTATAATCACCGGGAATTTTAAAAGGATTAAACAGCATACTCCACCCCTTCTCTGCAAAACCTCTGAAATCAAACCCACTGGTGATTACCTGATCAATCTTTGCTGAAAAAGTTTTTAAGTATACTGGCAGTATCAGGTTGGCAACCAATGTAACCGGGATGTCAATGGTTCCAATCTTAACCGCAGGTTTCTTTGTCCAAATAAAACCATCCGCTACAGTGGTGGTCTTAATGGTCCAGTCGCGGTTAATGGTCAATTTGGTTTTATAACGGAGCCTTAGTTGTCCGGAATATTCCCACGAATCAACCATCGGAAGATTATAGCCAAACACGCTCACCCCCTTTTGAAAGATGACACTTGCAGGCAATTCCCAGCTTAATTCATCCTGCTCAAATCTTAGTTTAATCTCACCGGCTCTGCTGGCCTTTATTTTCAGATTATCACTTCCATTATCCACAAAGCTCGTATCCTGATATAAAATACTATCTACATGATCATTTATAAGTTTTTCCAATTTTAAAATCTCCAAATCAGCAAACAAATTAATAATTGAAGTCTGAGGCTTACGTTGCATTGAATTATAACTCTCGGGAGGCATCTGAGGCTTCAGAACATGACATTGGATCAGCAAAAAAACAGAGCACAACAAGAAAAACCACTGTATGTTAACGCTTCGAGGACTCATATTATTCAGATAATGGTTCTTGTAAAATCACAGGGTGTATCAGCAAAAGTTGAACCGGAAAAGTTAAAAATTATCGGGTGATCAACGCAAAATCAACCTATCCGGGAAATTAATTCCCGAATAATCAAACTCAATTTGGGTTCTGCCTTTCGGGCAACCTCCTGCACCTCTTCATGGGATATCTCTACAATTTCTCCGGGAACTCCACTGTCGGTAATAATTGAGATTCCGAACACTCGCATCCCCATATGGCGGGCAATAATCACTTCAGGAACAGTAGACATTCCAATGGCATCACCTCCCAATATCCTGAACATTTTGTATTCAGCAGGTGTCTCAAAGGTGGGGCCTGCAACGCCAATATAAACCCCTTCTTTCAGATCAATGTGATTGGCAAATGCAATCTCCCGTGCAAGGGTACATAGTTGGTGATCATAGGGCTGGCTCATATCGGGAAACCGGGTCCCCAGCTCATTTAAATTGGGTCCAATCAGCGGATTTGTGCCAAACATATTGATGTGATCATTGATCATCATCAAATCCCCAACTTTAAAACCGGGATTCAGACCTCCACTTGCATTAGAAACGCAGAGTGTCTTAATTCCAAGATCTTTCAAAACGCGTATCGGAAAAGTAACAGCCTGCATGTCATATCCTTCGTAAAAATGGAATCGACCCTGCATTGCGATAATATTCTTTCCGGCAATCCTTCCGAAAATCATCTCGCCTTTATGACCCTCAACGGTTGAAACAGGAAAATGGGGAATAGCACGATAAGGTAAGGTCTGAATAATTTCAATCTCATTGACCAGTCCGCCCAGCCCAGTACCCAAAACAATTCCGATTTCTGCTTTAAACCCAGTTGCTGCTTGAATAAAAGTTGAAGTTTCCTTTATTTTCTTTAACATAACTAAGTATTTTTCGGTCAAATTCCTTCCCTGCATTATTCAGAAAACTAATTTTCAAAGGTATATAATACATTCTTTGGCGAATCTGATCTGAAATTGAGGTCATATCCCGGAAGCGAACCATGTCCTTTTCTGTGGTTATTATAATTTTATTTTCATTTTGAAATGACGTGAATTTACGTTGAATACGATCAATATCTTTGGATATAAATTGATGATGATCCGGGAAATTTAGTTCATGGATATCATGGGTTTGATGTTTTATATGCTCCAGCAAGGGGAGAGGATTTGCAATACCGGTAACCATTAAAACGGTTAATCCTTCACTAATTTCAGGGATAGGAGCCTCCACTAAATCCGGAAAGACCGGGATTAACGTTCCATAATTTATCTTTGAGAAATAGAGATTCTGGTATGGTCTGATCTCAAGTTCTTTGGTGATAATCCGTTCATCAATTGGTTTTATTTCAGAAGGGCATTTGGTAACGATGATAATCGTTGCTCTTGATTTATTGGAAGCTGATTCACGCAGCCTGCCATAAGGCAACAGAGAATCCTGTGTTATTAATCGGCTATAATCGGTGAGTAGAATATTAATACCTGGCGTAACATACTGGTGTTGAAAGGCATCATCCAGGAGTATTACTGTTGGTTTTTCACGCATTGCAAGTAATTTTTTAATTCCTCTGACCCTATTGGAATCTACTGCAACCAGTAATTTGCTAAATTTTAATTTGATTTGCATCGGTTCATCACCAACCTCACGAACCTTTGATGTTGGCTCGACCAATAAAAATCCGCGTGTTTTTCTTTTATAGCCACGACTTAAGACTGCAACCTTAAAATTTGTTTTTAAAAGTTCGGCAAGATACTCGGTATGGGGAGTTTTTCCGGTCCCTCCAACAGTAATATTTCCAACTGAAATAATGGGTACGTCAAATTCCCTGGAGGAGAGTAACCTTAGTGAGAACAACTCATTTCTCACGCCAATCACAATCCCATAAATCACGGATAATAATTTAAGAAAAATATACTTCACCTTAATATAGTGCTAATTAATTTCCAGATTGTATGGCATTCTGGCATAGATGCCATTTGCATGGGCCTCACGTGAAAAATTCTCCCATAAGTGATACGATTCTCCCAATTTCGATTCAAGAAAGCTGTTTTGCATCTTCGTTGAAAAGCTTTTCATCAGTTCTTCAAAGGTATCTTTTTGTTTTGGCAATTCTTTAATCCTGTAATTTGTGATTTTCGCTTTAAGAGCAGCAAGTTTGATCGCATCATTGAGTCCGCCAAATTCGTCAACCAGTCCGTTTGATTTTCCGTTTTCACCACTCCAAACACGCCCCTGCCCTATTGAATCGACAAATGTGGTTGATTTCTTACGGCCATCAGCCACATGAGCGATAAAAGTATTGTAAGTCGACTCAACAAAGCTTTGCATTAAATCCTTCTCAAAAGGGGTCATCTTACGGGTCATTGATGGCATATCGGAATGGTCATTTGTTGAAACATTATCAAATGTAATTCCGATCTTATCCGAGAGTAAACCGCTCAGATTAGGGATGGTACCGAATACCCCTATAGATCCAGTAATTGTTGTCGGATTTGCCAGAATTGCATCTGCTCCGCAGGCGATATAATATCCTCCTGATGCCGCATAATCACCCATTGATACCACAACAGGTTTAACTTTTTGGGCAAGGAAAACCTCGCGCCAGATTACCTCGGAGCCATAGGCAGATCCTCCGGGTGAATTAATCCTTATTACGATCGCTTTTACGGCAGAATCAGTACGGGCCTCGCGTATACCTTTAGAAACTTCTTTGGAATCAATCTGGTATGGCCCGTCTGATCCGGAGTCAATCTCTCCTGAAGCATAAACCACAGCAATCCTGTTTTTAGCCAAGCCACCGGGCACTATTGTTTTAGGAACTTTATCATATTCGCCTACTGAAACGACCGGAATTTCATCATTCTCTCCAAGGCCGGTAAGTTTTCTGAAATCAGATAATACCTGATCTTTGTATTTTAAATTATCGAAAAAACGGCATTTTAATGCTTTATCAGCTTGTTGAAAGGTCATTACCCCATTGGCATACTTATTCAGGCTATCAACCGGTATTAATCTGCGTTCTGAGATCCCTTTTAACACATGATTCCAGATGCTTTTCAGGTAAACGGTGGTTTGCTCACGGTTTGCATCAGACATCTTGTCAAAAAGGTAAGGTTCAACCGCCGATTTAAATTTGTTATTTTTTCCGCGAACAACCTGCATTTCAATTCCAAACTTATCGAGAGCTTTCTTAAAGAAGGTGTGTTCTGCATTTAATCCCCGGAAATCAAACATTCCCATTGGATTCATGATCAGGCTATCTGAAACGGTTGCCAGATAGTAAGCCTTTTGGGAGATCATATCAGCGTAAGTATAAATAAATTTCCCTGAGGTTTTGAAATCGATCAATGCGTTTCTGATCTCTTCTACAGTTGCGTATCCTGAATTTATCTCAGATAGTTCCAAATAAATCCCTTTAATGCGGTCGTCAGTTTTTGCTTTTTCGATGCAGCTTAAAATTTGGTTTAGACCGATGGTATTGGATATTTTAATCCCTGGTATTTCCAGATCCTCAAAAGGGTTGTTTGACTTCCTTTCGACGATTTTACCGTCCAGCTTAAGCAGAAGCATCGATTGGCTTTTTATTGTTACAATCTGATCTTTAAAGGAGGTAAGCGCAGATATCATTCCGATCAGCAGGAATATGAGGAGAAACGAGCCCACAATTATTGCAAGAAGTGATGCAAAGAATGCTTTCCAAAAGATTTTCATAAATGATTTCGATATTGAAATGAGAGCAAAATTGAATTTTAATTGAAATATACCTACTATTGTTGTTGTAAATTATGCAAATTTAAAAAAAATGGCCGAAGTATTTATCCTTTTAGGTGGTAATGTGGGAGATATGACCACAATATTGGGTTTGGCCCAAAACCTGGTTGGAAAAAGAGTCGGATCGATCATCAAAAAGTCGTCGATTTATGCCACCGAATCGTGGGGATTTAAGTCGGCTCAATTCTGGAATCAGGTTATTATTCTGGAAACAGACCTTTCTCCCCATAAATTATTGAACGAGACTAAGAACATCGAACGTGAGTTAGGACGTTCAAATAAAACAATAGAAATCAGTGGGACAGACTCTTACCAGGATCGGACAATTGATATAGACCTTCTTTTTTATGATGAACTTGAAATCAACTCGGAGGAACTTACGATTCCACATCCTAAAATAAGTGAGCGGAGATTTGTTCTGGTCCCACTCAACGAAGTGGCACCGGAAAAATACCACCCCTGTTTAGGAAAAAAGGTTAAGGAACTACTTCTGTTTTGCGAGGATCACTTAAAGGTAGATCGTATAGACTAGAAATGGGTCGACTTAACCCGTTGCTTTGAATCTATTTTCTCACCAAAGGCGAGGTCTCCAGCATCGCCTAAACCGGGAACAATATACGATTTAGGGGTCATTCCAGAATCTATAGCACCAACCCAGAGTGTGAAATTATCGTTAGGAAGTGTTTTCATAATATGGTCAACTCCTTGTTGGCTTGCGATTACGGAGACAAGATGAACATGACTGGGTTCCCCTTTTTCGAGCAATGCATAGTAAGCCATTTCCATTGAAGAACCTGTGGCCAACATCGGATCGACCATTATAACGACTTTATTATCAAGAAGCGGAGATGCGATATATTCAAATTCAATGTGGAATTCCCCGTCAGGACCATATTTCCGGTAAGCAGAGATAAAGCAATTCTCTGCCTTGTCAAAATAGTTTAGAAATCCCTGATGTAATGGAAGACCGGCACGCAGAATTGTGGCTAATACCGGCTGATGATCAAGCAACGGAATCTTAGCCGTTCCAAGCGGCGTGGTAACATCTTTATTCCTATAATTCAACTTCTTACTGATTTCATAAGCAAATATCTCACCAACCCTTTCAAGGTTTCTTCTGAACCGAAGGGGATCTTGCTGTATTACTTCGTCCCGGATCTCTGCGATGAATTGGTTGAACAAGGAGTTGGACTCACCTAATAAATGTATCATTGGAGAATTTTGTCCAAAAATAAAGAATAATTTACAACAAACCTTCGTCTGCAAAACTAAAATATCCTCCTTGGGTAATTATCACGTGGTCGAGCAGCGGAATATCCATGATAATACCGGCATCCTTTAATTGCCGGGTGATTTTACGATCTGCTTCACTTGCTTCAAGGTTTCCTGATGGATGGTTATGGGCGAAAATAAGAGAAGTGGCATGCTTTTCGATAGCCATCTTAAGGACCAGACGGACATCTATTATGGTACCCGTTATTCCACCCTGACTGAGACAATGTTTATCGATGACCTTATTTTGTCGGTTCAAAAACAGCGCCCAGAACTCTTCGTGCGGGATATCTCCGATCAGAGGACGCAGGAAATTGGCAACATCAGCACTACCGGTAATCTTATTCATTTCAAGGGCAGAGGCGTGGTTCCTGCGTCTTCCAAGCTCCATTGCTGCAATGATCGAGATTGCCTTTGCATCGCCAATCCCCTTAAAAGTCTTAAGATTCTCGACATTGAGTTTTCCCAGCTCATTCAGATTATTCTTGACATTCTCCATAATCCGCCGTGAAAGCTCAACTGCAGACTCGTCACTGCTTCCGGATCCTATTAATATGGCAATTAATTCAACGTCGGTAAGCGAACCAATGCCCCGATACAGAAGTTTTTCCCGCGGTCGGTCTTCCAACGCCCACTCCTTTATATTCCTCCTCAGATATGGTTCCATACAATGATTTGATAAGATTGGGATCTTTACCAAATTTAACGATTAAACAGAAGAAAAACAAAAAAGCCCACCCGTTTAAGGATGAGCTTCTGAAAATATTTTATTTCCGAAACCTAAAGGCTATTCACGTGTAATGCCAGACTTGATTTCAGGTTGGAAGCCTTATTCTTGTGAATAACATTCTGCTTTGCAAGTTTATCCAACATAGTGGCTACCTTTGGGAAAAGCTCTGCTGCTGCAGCTTTCTCAGTAGTTTCACGCAATAAGCGAACCGCATTACGGGTTGTTTTTGAATAATACTTGTTGTGCAGACGACGAACTTCACTCTGCTTAGCTCTTTTAATAGCTGATTTATGGTTTGCCATTTCTTATAAAAATTTCTTCGTTCTAAAAATTTGTAGTCTGTAGGGGATTCGAACCCCTATGGCAAGAATGAAAATCTTGAATCCTAACCCTTAGATGAACAGACCATCTGATTAATTCCCCACTGTTTGGGGTCGTAAAAGTAATCTATTTTTTTTAACTGAACACTAATTGATCTGTTAAAAGTCAAAATAACTATGCTGTGGCATTATTTATTTTAGCGTTGCAAAGAAAGGAACTATTTATCAGAATGACAAGATCATTTGAAAAAAAAATGCACTATTTTAAATTATTATAATTCACTGACAATGAATGGATGTCTTCAAATTAATCGTTATTACCCATTCCTAAAATCAGTTTTTTTATATCTTTACAAGAAAATTGAGTGACTAAAAAGGTTGCTTTTGCTCTGAGAGTGCTCTGAAAAAATTTAACTTTTAAAAAATATTTAATTACTAAAACGAAATAACCCCTGAAATTTTGGGATAATATGTACTAATAAAGAACCTTGAAAATGAAAAATAAATCATCTGTTTATGCCGGAATAGCTTTTATTCTGATCATCGTATTGGCTTGCGGCCCTTCGCAGCCTGAACTTGCCACAAAGAAAATTAAAGTTTCGGAAGAGCTCCTGGCTAAAGGTGACACCCTAAATGCCCTGATCAATCTTGATTCTATCGCTAAACGTTACCCGGAGGCCATTACTGAGCATCACAAGGCAGTTGAAATCTGTAACCGGATCTACAGTTCACAATTAGCGAAACAACGAGAAAACCTCGCCGCAGCAAACAGTGCGATCACAACATTAATAAAAGAATTCAAACCGGAGAAAGGAGAATTTGAAAAATACACGAACTATATTCCAAACCGCCAGATATTCGACAGAAGCTGGGCACGCTCATTTGTGCAGGTAACACTAAATGAAAAGGGGGATCTTACCCTTGCAAGTAATTACTTCGGTGAATCGTGGCTTGACCATACCTCATTGCGGATTGTTGGTGAGCGTTTTGAGGTTAAAACAGATTCAGTCTCCCTCGACAACAGCAATAACCATCACAGCGATTTTATCCCATCTAAATGGGAAAAGGTAACCTATCGTGGTTCAAAAGCAGACGAGGTAATTGCTGCAATTGCCCTTAACTGGGATAAAAAACTCAAGGCAGTCTTTAAAGGGAAAGGGAAAACAACTTATATTATGTGGCTGGAGGATTATGATAAACAAGCATTTAAAAGCGCTTACGAACTTTCGAAGGCGTTTAAAATTAAAAGTGAAGCTGAAAAGAAAATTCCAATATTGGAGAAAAAGATCCGATCCTAATATTAATAAACCCTCAAGGTTTTAAAAACCTTGAGGGTTTATTAATATTAGATAATGATCAATCTTCCTGTGCCGCAATCAGAATCTCCATAATCTTTCTGCCTGCAGCAGCAACCGAGGTGCCGGGACCAAATATTGCGACGACGCCTGAATCGTATAGAAACTGATAATCCTGTGCCGGGATCACCCCCCCTGCGATCACCATAATATCCTCGCGCCCCAGGTTCTTCAGCTCTTCCATTACAGATGGAATAAGCGTCTTATGTCCCGCAGCAAGTGATGAGACACCAAGCACATGGACATCGTTTTCAACAGCCTGTTTGGCTGCCTCTGCAGGTGTCTGGAATAAGGGCCCCATGTCAACATCAAAACCAAGGTCTGCATAACCCGTTGCAACAACTTTAGCGCCGCGGTCATGGCCGTCCTGGCCCATCTTTGCAATCATAATTCGGGGTTGACGCCCCTCTTTTTCTGCAAACTGATTAACAAGCCCAATGGCTTGTTCAAAATCCTTGTCATTTTTAGCTTCTGATGAATACACGCCTGAAATGGTTCTAATTGTTGCTTTATAACGTCCTGCAATCTTCTCACAAGCATAGGATATCTCGCCCAGAGAAGCCCTTTTTTGAGCAGCTGTAATAGCCAGTTCCAGCAAATTTCCTTTACCCGTCTGCGCACATAAAGTAATCGCCCCGAGTGCCTCAGTCACTTCTGCTTCGTTGCGCTCAGCCCGAAGCTTATTTAGTCTTTCAATTTGCGATAGTCTGACCGCTGTATTATCGATATCTAGAATATCAATCGGATCCTCTTTTTCAAGCCGATACTTATTTACCCCTATTATTGCCTGAGTTCCTGAATCGATACGCCCCTGAGTACGGGCAGCGGCCTCTTCAATACGCATCTTGGGCACTCCGGTTTCAATCGCCTTAGACATTCCTCCTAACGCTTCAACCTCTTCGATCAGTGCCCAGCCCTTTTCGACCAATTCATTGGTTAAAGACTCAACATAGTAGGAACCGGCCCATGGATCGAGTGAACGGCAAACTTCGGTCTCCTGTTGGATATAGAGTTGTGTATTGCGGGCGATGCGGGCAGAGAACTCGGTTGGAAGGGCAATTGCCTCATCGAGGGCATTGGTGTGCAATGACTGGGTGTGTCCAAGAACAGCTGCCATCGCTTCAATACAGGTCCGTCCAACATTATTATAAGGGTCCTGTTCGGTAAGCGACCATCCGGAAGTTTGTGAGTGAGTCCTAAGAGCCATTGATTTATCGCTTTTAGGATTGAATTGTTTGACCAGCTTAGCCCAGATCATCCGGGCTGCACGCATCTTGGCGATCTCCATAAAGTGATTCATTCCCACTGCCCAGAAGAATGACAAACGTGGGGCAAAAGCATCTACCGTTAATCCCGCCTTGATTCCGGTCCGGATATAGTCCAAACCATCTGCGAGGGTATATGCCATTTCAATATCCGCAGTTGCTCCTGCTTCCTGCATATGATAGCCCGAAATGGAGATGGAGTTAAATTTGGGCATATATCTGGAGGTGTACTCAAAGATATCGGCAATAATTTTCATCGAGAATTCTGGCGGATAGATATACGTATTGCGAACCATGAACTCTTTGAGTATGTCATTTTGGATAGTTCCTGTAAGCTCATCAAGTTTAGCTCCCTGTTCCAGTGCAGTTACGATATAAAATGCCAGCACCGGAAGAACAGCTCCGTTCATAGTCATCGAAACCGACATTTTATTCAAGGGGATGTTATCGAAAAGAATCTTCATATCGAGTATCGAATCGATAGCTACACCCGCCTTTCCAACATCACCCACGACACGCGGATGATCGGAGTCATAACCACGGTGGGTTGCCAGGTCAAAAGCGACCGAAAGTCCCTTTTGTCCTGCTGCAAGATTGCGCCGGTAGAAAGCATTCGATTCCTCTGCAGTCGAAAATCCGGCATACTGACGTATTGTCCAGGGGCGGGTAACAAACATCGTAGAGTAAGGTCCGCGCAGAAAAGGGGCAATACCCGCTGCATAATTCAAATGTACAAGACCTTTGATATCGTTTTTGGTGTAAACACTCTTTACCGGAATTAACTCAGGAGTCATCCAGATGTTTTCAGTTCCTTTATTTTCTCCAAACTCCGTTGCTGAGCAACAAGGTTTTGGGGAACTCGTGATATTTATCGCTCTAAAATCAGGGTTCATAACAGATCCTATTTTATCCCAAGTTTATGATTATAATCGGTCAATGATTCCAGCAAATTGGTCTTCACATTAATGAAATTGACAATTCCAACGGCTTTTAATTCCTCGGCACATGCAGGGGCACCGGCCACAACAAAAATTGCACGGCCATTTAATTGGTTATTCACCTGAGGGGCAAATTCTGCATACTCGTCATCTGAGCTACAAATTACCACAATATCAGCTGAAGCATCCAATGCCGCCTGAACACCGGAGGCAACAGATTCAAAGGCATTATTGTCGACAACTTCATAACCTGCAACTGCAAAGAAATTCGAGGAGAACTGAGCTCTGGCTTTACTAAATACCAGATCTCCGATAGTCAGCATAAATGCCTTAGGTCGCTTATTGATTGAAGAAAAACGATCAGTGGCATACCTTAGCGCCTCCAATTGACGGGAACGCCGGAACAATTTAATCGTTTCAACTTCAGCCGCAGCGGATGTCTGATCGACAGCCTCAAATAACTGGCTATTCAATTCATCACTAATCTGTTCAGAATAATTTGGGAACTGATTAACGCCAAGGATATTATCGCGCCGCATGGCTACTGCTTTGGTCCGTTTTACAGCCATCTCATTTACCTGTGTCTGCACGAATCCTTCACGAAAAGCAGAAATAAATCCCCCTTTATCCTGAATTTCCAGGAAAATCTTCCAGGCTTGTTCGGCAACCTCAGCTGTTAAGGATTCAATATAATAGGATCCTGCTGCCGGAT
>CANJNY010000019.1 GCA_947475715.1 Prolixibacteraceae bacterium | reverse complement strand
CAATTTAACAATAGACTGACTGATTTTATCATCCCAAACAGAAATCAGTAAATAATCTTTGCTTAATGTATGTTTTTTCGAATAGTTAAACCCGTTTTTTAAATTAAACCTATTATTAATGATTAATGGGTGTGTATTCCAGGAACCATGTATTGTATTTGGGATCAGGGAGGACAAGAATATAATCGTTTCCTTGGTAGTACCCTTAATTTGTGGCCCATTCGTATAGACATGACGGGTAACTGTCATTACTAATATCAGCAAGATAAAAGATATCCAAAATATAATCAGGTATTTCCGTAATTTTTTCATCTAATTATTAATATTCGTGGCAGGATAAGCCCGAGGCATTTCTCAACTGTTTCGGCAACAGATAAGTCTTCGGTATTCAGTTCGATATCCGGGTGAACAGGCATTTCATACGAGGAATCAATGCCTGTAAAGTTTTTTATTTTTCCTTCTCGGGCATCCTTATACAGACCTTTGATATCTCTTTCTTCACAAACTTCGAGAGAGGCATTCAGGAAAATTTCAATATAATTCTCACTGCCGATTATATTTTTCGCCTTTTGCCTCATCTTTGCCGTTGGGCTTATAAAGCTATTAATGCAAATAATTCCGCAATTGATAAAAAGCACCGAAAGTTCTGCAACTCGCCGGATGTTTTCTTCCCGGTCTTGTTCTGAAAACCCAAGATCGTTGTTTAATCCATTTCGAATGTTATCACCATCTAAATGTTGGGTATGATAACCTTTGCTAAACAGGATTCGTTCTATACCTTCAGCAATAGTTGTTTTGCCGGATCCGGATAATCCGGTTAACCAAATCACCACTGCCCTTTGGTTCAATGCGTTTTCTTTTTCTATTCGACTAATCATATTTGAAGTGTAGTTTTTAAGCCAAGTATAAATTGGAAGAAGTTCTAACTTTTTTTTAAATAGTATTCAACTTTGATACCTGTGCGTAACACGCAGAATTCTGATGCCAACACCATATTTTCACTGAATATATAGGGCCGACGAACATCTTTGGGATCCACTATCTTCATTCAAAAAAAGTCAATCTATTCTAAATTTAAATCTATTGTGTATCCAGTGAAAAACTTCATTTTCATTTAATTCTGTGCATCAAAGATTATTTAAAAGTAAAAGGCTGCCAATTGGTTCCATGCCGAGGACATAAAAATTTCGAAGCTTGCACCTCGTTCTTCTCTATCACAACGACATATGGATAAAAATGGATCGCGTAAATAGAAGATTGGAAGGACGTAAGACTACTCTGCAACAATGAACCAGGAATTAGACTTATTTGATTCAGCTCATTGACAAGTCCAGCTGCAAATGCAGCGAATTTATTACTATTCCCTGTTACGTCTTCGCATAAATAAACCCCACCTGGCCGTAAGTAAGGTAACATCTCCTTCAATGTAGTCAATTGCTGTTCAGTTGTATGACCTCCATCATCTATCAAAATATCAATTTCATCTGCTTGCTTTCTGAAATTCTGCCAGAACAGTGGGTCTTGCTGATCACCGATAAAAATGGAAGTGTACTCATTTTGATAGGTTGTGCATGCCTGTTCAATATCGACGCCGTAAATGTGACTCTTCTCCCCGAAATAGTTTCGCCACATCTCAAGGCTACCGCCACTAAAAACACCAATTTCGAGAACGTTGACATCGCGACCTATAAATTTTTGAAAATGGCGATGATAAATATCAAAATAATGTTCCCATTTCCAAATCCCATTCCCTTCTGTATAACTCTGGAAATACTCTAATAATGGATTGATTTGTTTAATTGCCATAGAACTTTCACCCTTAGCCATTTCCTGGTATTTGGCGACAAATTTTGAGCTAAAGAAAAGGTAGAGGATAGAATTACAGTAATAGCTCAATCTAATGACCTTATTAACGACACTATTTTTTATCCTACCCACTTTTTTTTGGAGTTTATTCAAAGCCATATTTTTAATTTGTTAATTTTTCATGTCAACTCATTTAGATCCTTATAATCTGAAATACTGAACGAATCTAAACATCGACAAATCACGTTTAGTCTTAGGTGGATGTTACTTTAACATTTCTTCGTATAATGACACATATTGTTTCGCCTGCACAACAGGAGAAAATAGTTTTCCCGCGTTTTTACTAATTTCCTCGCGGTTGAATTTGTATTTATCCTCGAAAAAATCGGTTAATGCAAGGGAGAGACTATTTGATGATAAGTCGCTCGCTAAAATTCCATTGGACCCAGTAATTATAACATCCAGTATTCCTCCTATTGGAAATGCGATTACCGGTGTACCGCAGGCTAACGATTCCAGCATCGTATTTGGCAGATTATCTTCACGCGAAGGGAGTAAAAAAACATCAGCCGCCGCATAGGCTAATGCCATTAATCGTTCATCATAAATTTTGCCTAAAAATGTGCTTCCTGATTCAGAATCGCTACCTGGATTAAAATTACCTACCGCACAAAGGTGAATATCAGCTCTATTTATTTGTTTTAAGGCATCAAGGAGCAAATCAAAACCTTTGCGTTTATTTTCAACGCCATAACTAACAAACAATACAATTTTTTTGTCTTGTGGAAGATCTAAAGCTGATCTGGATAAAGTTTTATCAAATGGTTTATAAACCGATAAGTCCAAACTGTAAGGAACTAGAACATTTTTAAAATTCCTGAACAACAAACTTTGAGATGAACATTCAATAAGCCATTTCGACGGAGCGGTAATAACAGGAGCTTGCCCAATTAAATGAGCTTTCTTATATTGCTGATCCAAAAAAGAATTATTCGAATTTTTTGTCCCCTGCAATTGGGGACAATTTTTACACTCAGTTTTATATTTTTCGCAACCGCTGCTATAATGACACCCTCCGGTAAATGGGTTCATATCATGCAAAGTCCAAATAATTGGTTTACTATTTTTTTTAAACAGTCTAAAATCAACAAATCCCGGAACCCAGTGCAGATGGATTATATCAGCCTCTTTATATACTTGTTGTTTAGTAACATCAAAATAGGAAGGATTAAATGAGAACATTTCAAATCCCGGAGTTTTATTTTGTAATTTTTGATCGTTCGGATAGTGGAACCGGATATAGTTTGATAACTTATCTTTAAGTTTGGCAATATTTTTCAGTAAAAAGCTGCGATATTTACTCTCAGAGTGGGCATAAACAAAAGATCTAGGAATATTAACATCTTCCTGAGAGAGAAAAAGGATAGAGCTTTCGACGCCTCTTGCTAACAATGCCTTATGAAGCCTTATCGCGGATCGTGGAGCACCACCGTGATCATGTGTACTTATATGAAGTATTTTCATTTTGTAGCCTCCATAAATAATGAATCGGGTTTTCGAACTATGCCCTCCTTGCTATCCAATTGATAAGATTCCCAATTGGGTAAGTCACTTTCGAATGCCGAAACAACCTTAATGCTTCTAAAATTATACTTATTCAGCAGAACAGATAAAGAGTATCTATCGTACATCCATTGATGTACCTCTCCCGACAAACGAAATTTTCCAATACGGTTAGCTTCGCGATTTGTTTTCAGAGTTTCGAAGCCTTGCGGATTGAGTGGGTATAAGAATTTGTTTATTAATGTTTTATAAGATTGGTGAATAAAAGTCTTAAGCCTTAATTTCAATGTTGGCTTAACCAAATTTGTCTGTTTTAACGTGGATCTCAAATAGACTTCATGCAGCTTCCTGGCTTCGTCTCCAATCCGATTAAAGACATAAGACTTATTTGGAATATCTTTTCGAAACAGGTAATTTGCCATTTCACCACCGCCCTGATTACGAACTGTCTGATCGTACATTTCAAGCATTATCCATTCATAATTTAGAGCTGCTTCTGAATCTTTCGCTAAAGCTCCCGCTAAGTTATTCAAATAATTTCTTGCAATTTGTTCCAAATCAGGTATTGCAATACGAATTATGCCATTCGGCTTTAGGACTCTATAACATTCATTGATAAGATTAGCCCCATCTGATTTCGAAAAATGTTCAAGTAAATGGGAATGATAAACACCATCAAAAAAACTATCCGGATAAGGTATTCCCTTCAGCAGGTTGTGTGCAAGAACCCCCTCCCCGGTAGAAATAAAATCAATATTTGTCCAGTCAGGGTGAAATTGTGTTCCACATCCAAGATTTAATAGCTTCATAATTAGTTAATTATCGGTATGCGAAAATATTTAATTGGTTTTCCATTTTCAAATAGGACTTGATTTCTACAAATGGCATTGGTGATGAAATTCCTATTTGCTGGATATAATATCGGAAACCCATTTCAAAAAGAACATTTAAAAGATTGTGTAATACTTGCTTCTGATCTTGAAAGGAGTGATACTCCACAAAAATCTTGTCAACATTTCTCAACGAGTCGCCACAATCATGGATTACAGTGGTTTCCGCACCTTCAATGTCAATCTTTAGAAAATCGATATGCCTATTGAGATAATCCTTTAAACGTACTGTGCTTGTCTGTTTTATGTTTTCTTGATCTGATTCTAATGCGATTCGTCCTGCATCGGCCCCCTCAGCAAAAAATGGCAATAAGGTTTCTTTATTCCATACTCCTTTTTGCAATACCTCAACATCAGAAAGTCCTAATTGCTGAATGTTATATTTCAATGTCTCAAATGCTATAGGATCTGGCTCAAAACCTAAAACAGATGCGTTTGGATAAAGTTGCTTAAAATAAATTATGGCTAGACCTATATTAGCTCCGGCATCTATAATAAAAGGGTTTTCTGAAGATGTGTTGAATTTATAAAGTTGCCTCTCCAGTATTTCGTTATACATAACCAAAAAAGAAGCCGAATCAATAAATTTAATTTGGCTGTATCCATATTGGAAAATCCCGGGAGTATACCTGGGAATATGCCAAACTCTGCTCTTTTCCTTTGATATTATCTTTTCGGATTTTCTTTGTAAAACAGATTCCTTTATTTTAGTTTTCTTTTCGGGACTAAATGCTTTATATAACCCTGAATAGTAGAAAATTTTTCTGATGGTATGGCAATATTTTATTCGAATTTTCTCATAATATTTATGGAGATTCATAATTAGTAATTTGATATTTTAAAATTTATTCAGTACTTCAGTTATACGAAGCACATCATTTTCAGTATGACCAAATGAAATCGGGAGACTCAGTGTTGTCTGATGTATCCCTTCCGATATTGGATAAGTGCCTTCAATTATTCCTTGCATTGCAGTTTGCTTATGAGGTGGTATTGGGTAATGAATTTCTGTTTCTATTCCACACTTTAAAAGATATTTTTTTAGTTTATCCCGCCTGGGATGACGAATATTGAATATGTGATACACATCAAAATAATCTTCCTGGACAATGGGGCAGATAAAATCACCGGAGCCACAGGTACCGGGAAAAGTTATCTGGCCCAGGCATTGGGAAATTGCGCCTGCATGATGCAATACAAAACGATGTATAACAACTTTGCCCGGTTGATCGATCAGGTTAAGCTCTCAAAACTAGAAGGCACCTACCTGAAGCTGCGAAATAAGATCGAGAAAGCAGACTTGGGTTTGTAATTTCATTATTTCTGAAATAAATCAAATGATATGCATGTTCATTCGTTTGCCAAATGCTCTTTTATTGCACTCCTAAGAAATTTCTTTCAGAGGCAAATGAAAGTTTAGATGTCCGATTAAGTTTAAATTATGAAGTTGACTATTACTTTTTCTAAATTCAGATTATTTATAACATAAATACCATCGTCCATTTGAGATGGTATCATTCCAGCCTGAGTTTATCATAATCACAAAGCTAAAGGATTTTTTAAATTTTTCCAGCCACCATGTTTCCGAGTTATTATAATAGCTTTGAGTTAATTTAATCCACCCCTCATTTTTTTCGGATCTTGAAACTGGTATCATATGAAATGATCCAGTTTTTGTGTATCTGGAACTTTCCGCTATAAAAGCTACAATTCCGGATTCTGTGAAATGCTCAAGTGAACCTATTGAATAAGAATAGTCAAATGCTAAATCGGGATAATCCGTGTTTGTAGCATCCATCACTTTTAGTTTATCCTTATCAATACCTTTTATAATTGCATGTTCAATCAATAAATTAGAAATGTCAAAGCCAAAAACCTGAATTTTGGGATTAATCTCAAGCTTTTTAATTACAATTCCATTTCCACAAGCAATATCTAAAACTTTTCCCACACAATTTGCCAATAACAGTTGTATTTCAAACCAAACATGATTCTCTCCCCAATTTTCTAATACATTTGCAAATCCTTCTGTAAAATAAAGATCAAGATCTTGTTTTAAAGGATTAATTGTTTTTTTATTTAGATATTTATTTAAAATGTAATTAAAGGTTTTATTTTTATTTTTTTCTATCATTGATTCTATCTGAATATTTTTTTCTGCTTCAAAAACATATTTATTTATTATACGAAGGACCAATATTCCCGATAACTTTGATTTTAAGCGTTATTGAAAACCTTAGGTGAATAAAAATAATGCGAAGTCTTCTGCGACAATTACTTACAGGATTTGTATTTTATAATTTTTCCTGATGATTTGTTTTAATATTGAATACTTCAAGCCCTTCAATCATCGCAAATCGTTCTTTACCTGCTATATATGAAAGAGAATAGTTCTCATTTCGACTATCTCTAAATTTACTTTCTTTATATCCTTTTTCTATTGATAATTCTTTAACTTTTTCATTTAATAAATCTTTTCTAACGAAATATGCATTATTACCTGCAAGATTGCAACCTATCAAGGAATATCCTTTTTCCGAGGCCGCTAAATGGATAGCTGGCAATGAAGCCCCCCAAAATAAATTGCTATAGTGTTTTTTTGTCCTGTTAAAATTTTTATTGTATGGCACGGTTATCAATCTGTCCTTTCCAAAAGTACTATTATATTCTACAACTATTATTGACGGATTTAATTTTGATAAATCAATTTCGGTTAGTATGTGGTAATCATTCCCGTCAATGTCTATATTTAACAATCCAATGTTTGAGAATCCGGTACTTTCCAATAAATCATTTATGTTTTCCTTGTCAATAAAAGCAGGTTTATACGTAAGGTCGTATTTCCAAAACCAACTCTGATTTTTAAGACTATTCAGAGAATCAGATGAACCATCCATAATAAAACCAGACCAGTTATTATGCATCATTAAAAATCTTGTGTTTGACTCCAGATAATTTTCAGTTCCAAACTCTATGAATATTTCATTTTTTATTTCAATATGCTTTATCAAATATTGAATTATTCCATCATCACCAAACTGACTAAATATTTTGAACTCATAATCATTAATATTATGAGATTGCATTGACCACTGTTGGTTAGACAGCATACAACCAACTGATAATAATAAGGTCTCATCATTTTCGTTGGCAGGTATTGAAATTGAGTTACCAATTAAGCGGCTAATCTTTTTTATTGCGTTTTTTATCATTTTTTTTTATTCTGCAAATTCATAAAATTTTCGGCCAAATTCTTTTATCTTCTCTGAATAATTATAGTCAAATCTAGGGGTAGAGTCAATGGCTTTTTCAATATTATCTGCTAAATCCTGAGGGCAATTAGGATCAAAAAAGAGGCCGGAAGCTCCTAATTGTTCGATATGGACATCCAGATGGGAGGCAATTACAAGTTGATTCATAGCTTTGGCATCTTCTATAACAGTGCTCCATCCTTCGAAAAAGGACGGTTGAATTATCGCATTAGCATGTTTCATAATTTGCAATTGCTCTTTACGGTCAATAAATCCTAAAAACCTTATAGTAGAAGAAAGATCGTTATCTTTAACATAGTTTTTCAATCCATCAGCATACTTTGCATCCCGATGATCGTATTCTTTGCCCGAAAATAATACAATCACTTCTTTCCCCTTATTTTTCAGCAGCTCAATGGCTTTAATTACCGTTATGTGGTTTTTGTGGATCCAAAATTGATTGGGAGAAAAGAAATAGGTTTTGGGAATCTTATATTTTTGTTTTAATTCCTCAATATTAATATGATTGTATTGGGGATGAGTTACTGCAAAATTCAGTATACTGACACTAGTTCGTGCAAAGGGATAAAATTTCACAAAATCTTTTTTGGCAGCCAAACTGCTTAAGATTAGTTTTTCGGAAAATAAACTTATGTTAATATTGACATGTTTTCTGTGGGCTAATTCTGTACTATCAAAAAAATACGGAAAATATTCTTCCTGAAAATCTGAAATCCAGAAATATTTTTTTGATTCTGCTACCTTCTCAAAAAATATACCTCGAGGGTTTGGGAAAATTAAATCTATCTCTCGTTTGAATTGTCTCAGGAAAATATTTTTTTTAAAAATCATTTTGGAAATAGCATTTAGTACTCTTATGCTATTTATAGTTTTTTGCTTTGGAAGTTTTTCAAATAAAATATGTGGATAGTTTGTTTCTGAAACTAAATACTTAAACTCTTTACGGCTATTACAGAAAAGTATGATTATCGGTTTTTTTTCATCTAGCAAGGTATTGAGCGCATGAACAAGATTCATAATGTAGTAAGTGCCTCCGGTCCAGTTCTCATAATGCGTAAATATGAGGCCAAATTTCTTTCTGTTCGTCATTTAAGTAAAAGTATTATTGATTCGTAACCCAGTTAATGTATTCCTTAATACCTTCTTCGATGCAAATTGATTTTTGGTATCCCATTTTCTGAATAATTGAGATATCTGCAATCCAGTTTTTAGGATCTCCAATACGGTTTTGGCCGTTAAAAATTATTGCACCTTCAAACTCCATAGCTTTAGCAAATATCGTGACAATCTCTTTCAATGAGTTTTGTTTTCCATTGGCTATGTTAATTTTGTCAGCTTTAAAGGGAGCATTCTGTATAATAAGACCGAGCTGTATAGCAAGGTCATTCACATGTATAAAATCGCGTGTTTCTTCTCCTGTTCCGAAAAGTTCAATTGCATTTTGAGTTTTCATTTTTATGAACAAATCCCAGAATATTTGTTTTTTTAACCCAATTCCATAGGCTGAAAAAATCCTTGCAGAACATGTTTGGATTTTGTAAAGCTGATAAAATTCCTTGCAAATGTTTTCAGCTAAAAGTTTATGATAGCCATATGGTGAAATCGGGTTTAATTTTTGGTCTTCATTTATTGGAAGTTTTTCAGGTTTTCCATACACAGAAGCACTCGAAAGATTTAGAAATTTACATTCCGGGTTATACTCTCTAATGGCATCAAGTATTTTAAATACGTTAACTACATTTAAATGAAAATCGCTTATCGGATTTATCACTGATTCAGGTACACTTGCCGCACCGGAACAATTAATGCAAACATCAAATTGTTTTTGTTTAAAAAATTCTGAGAAATCAGGGTTATTGGCAGCTAAAAGAAAATATGGCTCTTCTCCTTTGCCTTCAATTATATCACACCCAAAAACCTGATGTTTTTTACTGAAATAATTAAAAGTATGTGACCCAATAAATCCTTTGGAACCAATAATTAAAATGTTCATGGGAATAAATTACTGCGGTAATTGTTCGATTGTTTTACACTAATCACACTAATACTCCCTTTAAAACTTGTTCAGTACTTCAGTTAAACGCAGCACATCATTTTCAGTATGACCAAATGAAATCGGGAGACTCAGTGTTGTCTGATGTATCTCTTCCGATATTGGATAAGTGCCTTCAATTATTCCTTGCATTGCAGTTTGCTTATGAGGTGGTATTGGGTAATGAATTTCTGTTTCTATTCCACACTTTAAAAGATATTTTTTTAGTTGATCCCGCCTGGGATGACGAATATTGAATATGTGATACACATCAAAATAATCTTCATCTGCAATTGGACAAATAAAATCTTGTTTTAAGCTTGATAAATAAATTGCAGCTAATTTTCGCTTATGTATTATTATTTCACTAAGATACTTTAATTTAACTAACAGAAAGGCGGCTTGCAATTCGTCCAATCTGGAATTGTATCCAATATACTCATTCTGATATTTTGTCGTAGAACCATAATTACGTAATGCCCTAATCTTTTGTAGTAAGTCGTTACTATTTGTGGTAATAGCACCAGCATCGCCTAAGGCCCCTAAGTTTTTTGTTGGATAAAAAGAAAAAGCGCCAACACCGAAGCTACCCACTTTCTTATCTCTAAATTTTGCTCCATGTGCCTGAGCACAATCTTCAATAACTGGCAACTGGTAAGTGTAGGCAATATTCATAATTGCCTCCATATTACAGGATTTACCATAGAGATGGACCGCTAAAATGGCCTTTGTTTTCTTCGTAATATTCTCTTCTATCAGTGACGGATTGATATTGTAGGTTTCCAATTCGGGTTCTACCAGCCTTGGTATAAGATTACAATGCAGGATTGACAGAATAGTAGCGATGTAGGTATTTGATGGAACAATAATTTCAGAACCAACTGGAAAATCGAACCCTTTTAATATCAATATCAATGCATCGAGACCCGAAGCCACACCAATGGAGTATTTGGTCTCAATAAAATCTGCAAATTCTGTTTCAAAGGTTTTCACCTTATCTCCCAGGATATACCAACCACTATCAATAACCTCCTTAAAAGCACGCAGGTAGTCATCCTGAAAATTCTTATTCGTGTTTTTCAGGTTCTCATACTCAATTATAGGGTTCATAGATATAATCATTTGGGTCAAAAAACTCAGAGGCCAGAATCATTAATATGGCATCAGCTGAAAATTCCGAAATCGTATGCCAATCTTCAGGGTATAATATCAGGCATTGGGATGGACTATCCAGGGTATATTCAAATTTTGATTCCCCATTATTACAATAAATCCTGCAGCTACCACGAAGACAGATGGCTGCCTGAATTGTTTTATGATGCCGATGACCTCCACGGACTGAATTATCAACTCCATAGATATAGAAAATACGCTTGATATCAAATGGAATTACCTTTTCAATTACAGTAAGATTTCCTCTCTCGTCAGAGAAAGTTTTTAAATTATATAGTTGTGTCATTAGATTAATTTCTCTTTGATAAAAAGTATACCTTTTCCCATTAATTGGATAAAAATATTCGACCGAATAAATTTCCTGCCGTTAAAGTAAAGCCAGTCCTTTTCAAATAATATTGTTTTTAATGCGGAACGGGATTTAATACCGGTTCTCTGGATTTCAGAATCGTATCTGAGGCTATATGATAATAGTTTTCTAATGTATGGTTCGTAAATAAATTTTGAGATTGTTTCTGAGCTTGCAACATTATAATATTTAAGGCCTAAGGATGTTAGATCCTTTCCTATCACACGTAATCCATGGAAATGATAAAATATTAGTCTGTCATTATTTATATATACATTATTATCAAACCACTCCCAATTGCATGAGTCAATATTCCATGGAGCCACACCACTTCCGGGAATTTCAATTGGACTTACACCATCAATAGTGGTTACCCAATCATCAAGATATTTCTGATCCGCATATTTCCCATCTTCTAATTTGTCATAACACCAATTAATGCATTGTTTTCTCCACTTCTCCAGACACCAGATTCCGTTCTTATCATTCTTAAATACCTGAAAGCTTACATTGTAAATGCCATGGATTTCAAAATTACTTAATGCTCCAGAGAAATTATGAGGCGTAATCAATATAGAATAATTTTCCAGCAGCGCGAATATTTTTGACGGAGAACTAAAGAACATAATATCAGCGTCTAAAGAGCAAATATGATCAGGATTATATTTCTTAATGATATATAAAGGCAAACATGGGCTTAGTGTAAAATAATATTCAATCCTAATTCTATTTGTCTTGCATTCTGCTAATTCAGAATCAAATTCCTCTAATTCGGTTAATGTTAGTATTATGACTTCCGGGAATTCCCCGGCGTTTTTTAAGAAGTAGTCTAATGTAAACTCATCCAAACACAGGATGAATATCGTAAATCGTTCACAATGTGCTTTTATTGAGTCATATAAAACCAAACCTCTTGTAAGATAATTTTTGTCAAAGTAGGTCGTGAAATAGAACATTATTTTAACATTAAATGAAAACCTAACCATTCTGCAGGCAAGGTCGAGTTTAAGAATATCCTTTTATCACAGAAACTTTCAAAAGTAGCTTGCAGACGGTAGTTATTAAATGCCATTATAAACTTTGACTCGCTTAAAAACCAGGATGGATAACTGGCGTTATAGATTTCGGCCGGAACATTTTGAATAGTCAAAATATCATGATTAAGGTCTGTAAATGCAGTACGATCGATAATAATATACTGAATTTTAAGGGAATTAAACTTCTTTATCCAGTCATAAGGTTTCTCCAGAACCTGTATAACACCACTAAGAAGAAGAACCGTTGGATCATGTTTTGCCAAACAATCCTCTATCGTATTGTAAAATTTTAAGTTCTCATCTTCAAAATATTCCTTTCCACACGCTACAAAGTGAGATTGTTCCACGATGCACCATTGAATATTTTTTACTGAACTTAAAAATTCTCTATTTTGGTAATAGGTACTTCCAAGGCTACCGCCAAAATCTAACACACAAAGGGTACCCTCATTTTCTAACGCAGCTCTTTGAAGACCCGCTAATAATCCCCAACTGTATCGTATTTCATTAAATAGAAAACTGTCACGTTCGTATACGGCCTCGCCACGCTTTACTTTGAGCAACGAATTTTTGCATTTTTCAAGAATTTCGGCACTATCATATCCTGAACATTTAGCAGAAGCTTCCTCCCAGGTAGGGTAATTCCCGGACCACATCTCAGGTGATCTGAATGGTGATTTTAATCGGCGCCATAGTGATTTAAACATAAAGGCATTAATTGGTTTAATAATTTTATTGATTCTCAATAAATAATCCTGAAGCTTTTTATAGGCCTATTGAATAATATCGAAAGTCTGTATAAGGTTTAGATACCCCTGATGATTCTTGAGGTATAAGAAATCAGCCGAATAAATAATCGGAAGTCCGGAATTAGTAAAGTCCTTTTCAACTCTCTCAATAGAATTTTTATACGTAGACGAATATTAATCTGGTTTTTGCTATATAAAAGAAAATTTAAAACCTTTTCATTGCTAAATATGGAATCCGGATTTAGCGAACTAAATCCGCTATCTGCGAATTCTGCTATAACTAAATTGGAATAATGTTTTGAAATTTCAGGACTTAAAAACCATTTCATATTGTGATCCCAATCGGCCCACGAAATATATTTGGTATTAAATAAGCCTGTTTTTTTAAATATATTTTTTTTTAAAAAAATCGATTGGTGGGATATGTTCTGAGATAGAAGTTTTAGACTATCAAATTCACCTGCATATCTTCCATTGTATTTCGTGCTAATAATATCGCCATATATTACATCACAGTTGGTTTTAAGGATTTCAATTGTAATGAGCTCTAAAATTTTATTGTTATATAATCTGTCATCACAGCCCAAAAAATAAATCCACTCCCCCTGAGCCAAATGAATACCTTTATTCATTGCATCAAAAATACCCTTATCTTTTTCCGAATATATTTTAATTCTATTATCCTTGAATTTTCGGGCTACAACCAGCGTAGTATCCGTTGAAAGTCCATCCAGGATCAAAATTTCAAAATCCCTAAAAGTCTGGTTTAAGATGCTTTCAATAGCCATTTTAAGCGTGTGCGCCGAATTAAATGTCGGAATAATTATTGAAATCATTTATTTCTCCTTATAAATAAAGCATCCGATTGTAAAATTGATAAATCCTTAGGGTTTCTCAAGTATTCTATATTTCCATGAAATTCAAAACCCAGGCTATATAGTTCATCATAAATCTCCTTGAAGGTAGGTTGTCCCAGATAAAGCGGTTCATAGGAAACCTCGAGTATAATTATTCGGGCTTTTGATAAAACATTCTTTCCTCCCTCTATGACTTGCTTCTCAAATCCTTGTACATCTATCTTAACCAACAGATTTCGGTTTTCGTTAAGCAAATATGAATAATTATCAAGCGTATCTACTTCGATTTCAATTAATTTTTGATTTTTCGCAAATTTAAATGCCTCTTTATGTAACTTTTCCATTTCTAATATGGAGGAAGAAGGAGAATATTCATTCAGGTTTATTTGGGATGTTCCTTTTGTATTGCCAAGAGCAGTATTGAAGAATTTTGGATTATTCCATCTAACATTGTTTTTTAATTGTTCATATACTTCGGGAATTGGTTCAAAGCAAATAATTGCTGCTTTCGGAAATATATGCTTAATTTTATTCGAGAATTGCCCAATATTCGCTCCAATGTCAATGATTTGCAGAATTTCATATTTTCTGAGCCATAATAAAGAATTAACCCATTCATTAGGATTATTTACCAGTTGATTGGATTTTTTTGAAATACTTAAACCCACAAGGCCAAATATTTTTTTTATTACTTTGGAAAATATCATGTTTAATTTTAAAAATAGTTGTGTGAATTATAGGAAAGCCGAACGAATTAAAAGACTGACTCAAATTTGGGATTGGGCAGTACCCCATGAAGAATGTACTAGTTCTCCTGAAAATAAACCAGTTCCTACAAATTTGTTACTAGTAATACTCCGATTATAGTCAATAGAGGATAGTGATTTTATGTTTCTTTCCAAATATGGAAAGAAAATATTAGAGGGTTCGATGCAAATTATTGGATTATCACAATTTTGCAATCGCGCAATTGTGGTATCTCCAATATTTGCTCCTATATCAATAATAAGTTTTTCCGAGGATAAATATTTTGCTAAAATTGGTAAAAACCGATCATATAATTTATTGTTCTTTTGAATATTAGGTAATCCATAATTTGGAGGAATTTCAATTTCATATTTACCAATTTTGTACTTTAACACATTTTCTTTGGTCATTTTTCGATAAACAGTGGAAAATATCGATGGAATAAATTGTTTAATTTTCATTTCTCTTATTTTTTTCTCAAAATTTATTTTATCCTCACCCTGGTTTCTTTTCAGAAGCAAAGAGTTTAGTTGTAAAGGAATGGTTTTATTTATTGATTTCTGTTCTGTTGTTAGTAAATATTGCTATTCACAAAAAGAAAATAGAAACCAGTATTTTAGTTTCTATTATTATAATTTTGATACTGCTGACAACTTATCTGGATATAAAATACATTAGTTTATCAGTCGAAACCTTTCAAGTTTGGGATCCTTTTTTAGGAAGCAAGTATTTAAAAGGCCTGATCGTATAATGTTTGGTTAAATTGGTGCATATTTACAATTTTATTTAACAATATGGTGTTTAAAACAGGAAAATATTTTCTTAGAATTGGTTTGCTTTTCCTTATTATATTGGAAGCCCTTTTTAATTTTGAGTTAATATCAGTAAAAAGTTTGTTGGCTTGTTTTTTTATTTTTTTGGTTCATTTCTGGTAAGATTATTTCTTTTGCCTTTATTTTGTGAATATGTTAAAGGAAATCGAGTTTTTAATAAAATAGTTGCGTTTCAGCTTAATTTCCTATTTGATGTATCTGGTAAATTTATCAATCGTTTACGATTTAATTCTTAATAAAATCAATTGCTTTATATGAATAATTTGGTTGGCAATCATATTGTTTCTTTTAGCCGCTATTTATTATATTGGGTACTTATTATTGGAATCTCAATGCTTTGTTACAAATATTTTGAAATTCCAGGCTTAAAATTAAGAGACATTAAAAATATAAATAATTCTTGCGAATAAATCAAGAATGACGAATAAGGTTTAATAGTCCCCTGGTATTGGTTTTTTTATCGTATGTTATTATTTTTAATTCTTAAATAATGAATAATAAAGTCATCTACACCTCTATAGTAGGTAATTGTGATTCGATTAACGATCCCCGTTACATCATGCCCGGCTGGGACTATATTTGCTTTTCTGACACGATAAAACAAGAAGAGGTCAGTATTTGGAAGATAAAATCAATCCCTTTTCAGCATTGGGACCAGACAAGACTATCGAGATATGCCAAGATAAACCCTCATTTAGTGGTAAAAGAATATGAATATAGTTTATGGATTGATGCCAATATCGAATTTTTAGATGATTATGTCGAACGAAGGGTCAATGAGTTAATTGAGGATGATATTTTTCTTTCAATAATTGTTCATCCATTTAGAAATTGCATCTATGAGGAAGCTCAAATTTGTATTGAGAATGGTTTAGACTCAAGGAAAAAAATTGAAAAACTAATCAAATTTTTAAAAGACGAAAAATACCCGGAGAAAAATGGTCTGTTTGAGAATGGTTTAATTTTCCGCCAACACAACGAACAATTAATTTCTTCGATGAACACCGATTGGTGGAGTCTATACCTGAGATTTAGCAAAAGAGACCAGCTTAGTCTTGGTTATGTATTGTGGAAACAAAAAATTAATTGTGTGCCATTCCTATTGGAAGGGAATAATGTCAGAAACATGCCTTCAATCAGCTATGTTATGCATAATACTTCATGGTGGCATGAATTAAAAATCTATATTCAAAAAAAAATTAATCGATTTGTTTAGTTCTTAATACGAAATAATGTTTTTTCAATCATGAAAGAATATGTCATTCCTATTTGAATTGTTTTCAAAGTTGATCGATCGAAGCTTAGTTTATAAATTATTAAAAAATAGATCTTTAATCATTTCAAAATTCCTGCTCATGTCTTTGCTTTCTAATACATTGTTATACTGAATATTAGATAGATGCAATGCAAATTCTTCGGAGTTTAAAACTAATTGACTTGCCTCTGTGAATTTAAGAATGTCGTTGAAATGAGGATAAACAGAATCTAGTTTATTTGCATCTAAATTAGATCCCATAGAAAAATCCCAAAATAATTGTGGCGTACCTGTTAATGCTATATCCAGACCTGCATAACCGGCTGGTCTGTTTAAATATCCTTGAAACCAAACTAAATCAATTTCTTCTTTAATAACACTCTCTTTTATATTTTGCTGATGTCCCCGGAAAAATACATTTGTGTTAATTTTTAAATGATCAAGGTATCTTGTATAACCTGCCTCTGTTGGATTACCTGCTCCAAAAACATGAAGTTCTACATTTTTTATTTTTGTCAATAAAATATGAAAGGAATAGAAAAATGGATCGAGCGGTTTATCGGGAGATAACCTTGTAAATATTCCAATTTTTTTTGTGGAAGTGTGATTAAATACCCACATTTTGTACTTTTGAGTAATTGCAAGGCTTAATGGAAAGAATTTATGCAAATAATTATTAAATCCTTCAAATTCAAATAATACCTGTTCTTTAGTATCAAAGCCATCAATGAAATAATATTTGTTATTAGGGTCGAATTTTCTGTAATACGCCCCTTGAAAACGAGAACACATTGTAAATATGTTGATTGTTGGTAAAGTCCCTGTGGTTAAATCGTTTGATAAATACTGATAAACAAATTCACCCATAAAAAATACCTCATGATACTCTTTTAGAAAATTTGAAATTTTTTTAGTGTCATAATAATGTATTATTCTACGAAATAGTTTTCGAAGTATGCTGTTTAATAATTTATTTTTCGACTGTAACGAAAATTTATATTCTTGTAAAAAATGAATTTTCGTTCCGATTCTATGATGTTCTGGGAAATAATGATCTTTAAAGTATATATTTGAATTTAAAGAATGAAGGCATAAAATCTCCAGCTCTACGCCTCTTTTTTTTAACTCCAAATCTAACTCGTACGTTTCTCTTTGAGCTCCGCCACTGTAAAAGTCAGAAACAATGAATAGAATATTTTTGTTCCCCATATTTTTTTCTAATCGTTGATACAACGTTTACATAAGTTTCTAATGATACAAAATCGTAAGAACAAAGGATTTTCGAATCTCAAATAGTGTGTTTCTTTCAAAGACCTTTTCTACCGTGTAATGGCTGGCTATTTTTTACAAATAAACCAATTTGATCCCTGCTCTTTCCCTTAATTAATTTAATTTCTGTAGGATGTACTGTTCTTCAATTTCGTAAAAAAATGGAAGTCGCACCAGACAATCTTGAAAGCGATCGCAATTTGGGAGTTCTCTGCCATCGTGTTTCTGATGATAATATGGACTTTGGTGCAGACCTAAATAGTGACTAACTGCCTCAAATCCCTTCGCTCTCATACTATCCAAATAACGATTACGTTCGTCGATGGAACTAAGTAATAAATAGTACATGTGAGCATTGTTTGTCGCATACGATGGCAAGATAGGCTTAATGAACTTAAAATCATCAAATAGATGATCTACATGGTTATCATACCAATTCCAAATATCTAATCTTCTCTGTTGTATAGCAGCTATTTGTTCTATTTGAGCCCATAGAAAAGCTGCTGTGATTTCCGATGGGAGAAATGAACTTCCAAGATCAATCCATTCGTATTTGTTTATTTCGCCACGAAAGAACTCTGCCCGGTTAGTTCCCTTTTCCCAAATAATTTCGGCCCGGTGCAGGAAACGTTCATCATTAATGACTATCATTCCCCCTTCGCCCGACATGATATTTTTTGTTTCATGAAAGGAAAAAGCGGACAAATGTCCAATAGAACCTAAGGCGCTTCTTTTGCCATTTGTTTTTGAAGTATAGTAAGAATCTATAGCTTGTGCAGCATCCTCGACAACATAAAGCTTGTATTTTTCTGCTATTTCCATTATTTTATCCATATCACATGCAACTCCGGCATAGTGAACAGGGACAATCACCTTTGTTCTCGGAGTTATCAGCTTTTCGATTTTATCGGCATCGATATTAGGATGATCGGGGTAACTATCGGCAAATATTATTGTTGCACCTTGTCTCGCAAAAGCCAGAGCAGTGGAGACGAAGGTGTAGGAGGGAACAATCACCTCGTCGCCAGGTCCAACATTGGTTAATATTGCACACATTTCCAAAGCATCTGTACCGCTTGTTGTCAATAAGCATTTTTTGAAATCGTAAGTACTTTCAAAAAAACTATGGCATTTTTTTGTAAAAATGCCATTCCCTGATAATTTTTTATTCAGGACAGCCTGAAAAATAAAATCGGCCTCATTTCCTGTTAGATAGGGCTTATTAAAACCAATATTCATAGATTCTTAACTTTTATCAATGTATGACTTGGCATAAGTAAGATGAATTTAAAATATAACGCTTATTGTTTTTATTCTAAGATGGCTAATCCAAATCCGGTTTTTCCATAATCGTTCCCATTGTAAAGCATATAGCGTTTGCCGTTATGGTCAAATACAGCCGGATAACAAATCATTTGGCTGTCCCAACCATTTTCAGAAACATCTATTCCCGTATGATTATGTTGCCGCACCCAATTTATTCCGTTTGATGAGAATGCATATCCAATCCTATATTTCATACCATTTCCACCCCTATAAGAATACCATATATGGAAACCAAAATCATCAATAATAACACTCGGTCTAGAAAAAGCCTGCGCTATTCCTAATTCATAAGGCACTGCGATTCCGTGCTTTTGCCAGGTTATAGAATCTTTAGAAGTTGCATATTTTATAACATGAATCATTTCCTGCCCTTCAGAATCCCATTTTATTGTACTTCCATACCACATTTTATATTGGTTATCATGAAATGTAATAAATGGATAGGATAAACTAATTTCATCTTCTTTGTCAATACTTATTATTGGATTTTCAGAGCAGATTTTCAGCTTATCATTACCTATCAACTCTAACTTACCAATTTCTCCTCTCCAATGCTTATCCTTAAAACGTTGCCATCCCATAAAAAGGATATACGATTTGTTTTGTATCTCAATTTTATTGCCTAAACTTATTCCATCTGAATAAAAGGTATTTTCGCCCCCGTATTTTAATACAGGCTCCTTTGGATAGGAAATAATGCGACCATTTTCAATGTCGAGATCTGCAAATCCAATAGAGGATCTATTTTCTGAGTTTCGGCCACTATAAAAAATCCGATAAATATTTTCCCTTAAATGTACGGGTAAAGGATTCGAGGCATAATTTGTTAATTCGCTATTGGGATTATTTACGATAAAAATCTCTCCTAGTTTATTCCACTGTGGCATTTTTCAGAATTTAATTTGTCCACTGTTTAATTTGAAGATTCCAGATTTCGGAGCAATGTATACACCATTTTCTATAGTGTTTTTACTGATAATGGCTCCGGCCCCTACAAGGGTTCCTTTTTTAAGCGTTATATTATTGTGTAATGTGGAATTTACTCCCATAAAACAATTCGATTTAATCTCACAATGCCCTGATACAACAACATGGGAGCTCAAAAAATTATGATCGTGGATTATTGAATGGTGTCCAATATGATTTCCACTCCAGAGGGTAACATTATTTCCAATTCTAACAAATGGCTGAATTGTGTTATCTTCCAAAATGAAACAATTATCCCCACAAGGGTAATTTGACAAATAGGTACACTTGCTACTTATATAGGAAACAAGAGAATAGCCTTTAGCTTTTGCTTCATTATATTTTATTTCTCTAATGGCATTCATTTTTGAATAGCTCAAAGCAATAAACATTTCATATTCGGAGGGTGAAAACAGATGTTCAATATTTTCGAAAGGGATTACCGGAATACCTTCAAATACGGAGTCTTTTATATAAGACTGATTAACAGTAAAAGCAACTATTTCCAGATCGCTGTCCGTTTTAAAGTAGTAGTTAGCAAGTTGTGCGATGTCTCCGGTTCCAAAGACAATAATTTTTTTCATCGTGCTAATCTTTTTTAACTTCAATCGTAAATTCATAGAGGGGATAATCATGACGCAGAACTACGTACTTTGAGAAATTTCTTTTGCAGAAGTCAAAAAATGTGGCAGGATTAGCATAATAAAGATGATTTTTCATAAATTCTTTATCAGAGTAGCTGGTAAGCATATTAAATGCAAATCCTTTAATTGATAAAGAATTTAATTGTATTAAGGTTTCTAAAATGTATTCTTCCCAATCCTCCTTCGTATGATCTAATCTCACATTAAATATTCCACTAGCTATTACATAGTCAACCCTGGTCGCTTCGTTAATATTATTTATCCATTTCGCATTCGGTTCATTGTGTAGAATCAATGCTTCATTGATCATCTGAATTGAAATATCAAACCCTGTAAATGCAAAATTATTACCAAATATATTTTTCAAATAGGGATACATTGCGCCAAAACCACATCCATAATCTAATAATGAAAAGGATGAATTTTTATTAATAATATTAACCAGCTTATCAAAACGCAATTTTTGTGATTCTTCAGAATTCCAATCCACCCCCTTGGATGTAGCACCAAATTCTTTAAGTTTTTTGGCATAATACTTTTCAACTCCGCTCAGGATAGCAATTTTTTTCTCCATTTATACATTTTTCAGGAATTTCCTGGAATTAGGTCCAGCATTGAAAATCAGATCAAGGACTGAAACGCTATGTTCAAAGGTTGCAAATAACTGGGGATATTCAGGATAATTAGAATAATCCATATAATTTATCTTAATGCCCTTTAGTGAAAAAAGGTTTTCATCCATGTAATTCTTTGCTGCAGGACCAGTATAATAATCGCTAGCGCCTAGTTTTTGACAGATATCGACCAATCTTCCTGTTTTGTGATCACTTGGATTAAATTCGTACGATGTACGTATTTTAGTCTTTATTTTAAGAATTCTATTTATGAGTAAAATAAAATCCAAATTTATTTCACTTAGATAAATTCTTTGATTGTTAAGGTAAGCCTCCTCAAATTCTTCTTTAAATTCATTGAAGTATTTGGCTTTTGCGTAATTTTGGGAAATGATTGACCAATGCTTTATTGCCCACTTAGGATCACTGATTTTAGTATCCCGTATCTTTTGAAAATATTTTCCTTTAACCTCAACCGGAATCGTTAGCCATTCAAGACCATTCTTTGTTTTGATCAGATTTCTATTGCGCCAATCCCGACGGGTATATTGCATGTCATCATAAACAACAAATTCATCTGCAATAGCAATAGCATCAAAATAACCCTTCCAGGGAATGTAATTCGACTGAGTAATTAAAACCTTTTTCATAGCTGATTTTCGCTATTGCTTTTCCATTATAGATTAGTTCTGATTAGTCCAATCATTTCTTCCGGAAATCCGGAATCTCTTTTAATTTGTAACGATTCAACTAATCAAAGGGAAGATCTGAGAGCCTGAGATTTTTGAGATTCTAAGGTAGCAGATCGTTAATTTTATTGGCAGTGTATTCAGGGTTAATTAAGTTGTTTCTTAGCATTTCAAAGTCTGATTGCAATAAACCTGGCGGATTGGCTTTTCTGTATTTTAAAATTTTTCGTATTAAATCATATTTACGAATAATAAGCGGATTTTTTTTGAATTTCTTTTTTGAAAGCAAATGTAAACTCCCGTTGTTTGTGTAAAAGTGACAATTTAATTGCTCTGCAATTACTTCTAAGGACTTTTTCGTGTAAAAGGAGATGTGTTGTCCTGTTTCTGGCAGGAAATACCACCAATCCGCGGCACTGGTGAAGTTTTGTTTAGGTTGAAGATCTGTAGAAAATAGAATTGATTCAGCGTAATTAAACATTTTTTTAATTTCGGATATCGGGTTTTCCAAATGCTCAAATACCTCGAAAGATGTGATTAATTCAAAGTGTTGGTTGTTGGGTATATCCTCAATGTCAAAGTGTTTTGAAAAAATGTTTGGACAATACAAATCCTCTCTGAAAAACTTAAATCCGTTGTCTCTCATCAGTCGAACGAACATCCCATATCCTCCTCCATAGTCCAAAAAGCTACCAGTTGGTTCGAAGGATTCCTTGATTATTTCAGAGGTGATTTTCGAAAATGTTATGTTTCTATATACATAACCAACATCCAAATCGGCAATAGCCTCGCTATAGGCCTCATTGAGCCAATAGGGTTTCTCGGTCTGAATAAAGCTGCAAGTTTTACACTGATAGTATTTTACAATATGTTTTTGGAGCAGTTTAGCAGAGAAAATTTCAGTTGTTTTTTGATTGCAAATATTACAAATCATTTTTATTATATATTAGGACGTGAGCGAATGGAGGTTCCTAAATTACTGATCTCAATGAAGATCTGCAAAAGGACTTAAATTAGTTTTATTTCTTAACGTTCCAGCTTTAATTTACGCGATAAAATTCTTTTTTCGTTGGGATAGTTCCAGGCATCCCATGCAAAATGTTCTCCTTTTTGCCATTTGATCCATCGTTCAAGGTCTGATTTTACCATGATTTCGACCAGATCTTTAAAATGTATATTGGGTTTCCAGCCTAAATTTTCAGAACTTTTGGTGTAATTACCTTTAAGGTGCCGAACATCAACCGGTCGAATAAATTTTTCATTCACAGAGATATAGTTTTCCCAGTTAAGGCCGATAAAATCAAAGGCAATGTTTAAAAATTCTTTTATTGAATGGGTTTCATTTGTGGCAATAACATAATCATCAGGTTTGTCCTGTTGTAACATTAGCCACATGGCTTCAACGTATTCGGGTGCATATCCCCAGTCGCGCCGGGAATCCAGATTGCCTAATTCCAAATTATTTTCTAATCCTAATCGAATCTTTGCTACGGAATTTGTAATTTTTCGTGTTACAAATTCTAATCCCCGCAAGGGGCTTTCGTGATTAAAAAGAATTCCATTACAAGCATACAATCCATAGCCATTACGATAAATCTTTACCATGTTATGGGCATATAGTTTAGCAGCGGCATAGGGACTGGACGGATTAAAATGTGTAGTTTCAGATTGTTCACTAAAAGTGTTGTCGCCAAATATCTCGCTCGACGATGCCTGATAAAACCTTACGTCAGGAGCTATATTTCGTATAGCCTCAAGAATTTTGGTGACCCCTAATCCTGTAATTTCCCCCGAAGCTATGGGTTGTTCGAAAGAGGCTCCTACAAAACTTTGTGCCGCTAAATTGTATATCTCATTAGGTCTGGAAATTTTAATGGATTCAATAATTGAAAAACTGTCCAGTAAGTCAACCGATATAAGTTCAATTTTATCAAAAATATTAAGGTATTGTAACCTCCAGAAATTGGGAGTCGAAACTCTTCGGAATGTGCCATAAACTTTGTAGCCCTTCTTCAAAAGAAAGTCTGCCAGATAGGCGCCGTCCTGGCCTGTAATACCTGTAATCAATGCCCTTTTCATTTTTATTTCTTTTAAGTTGAGTTTTCTTTAAGTTTTATGTTGTGGATCTATTCGTTTTAGTTTTCCCTTTTTTCTCAAATATTAAACTAATTTTAAGAATTATTGAATTCCTCAATTACTTTACGGTATAACTCAGCAGTTTCTTTTGCTGATTTCTCCCAGGAAAAATATTTTTCCCGTTCATATCCTTTTTGTACTAATATATTTCTGAAGTCATTCTTTTGTAACATGGTTTCAACGGCTGTTATAAGTTCATTGGAGTTTGTTGGCGAAAAATAAGTTGCAGCATCACCGGCTATTTCCCTAAAGCAACTGGAATTACTTAAAATCATAGGACAGCCGGCTTTAAATGCCTCGAGAATGGGTAATCCAAAACCTTCGTAGTGTGAGGGGAAAATAAAGGCTTTTGCATTTTTATACAATTGAAATAATTCACGATCATTACTCTCCTTATATAAAAATCTATTTTGAATATTTTCACGACTTAAATAATTTAATTCAGTTTGATTGAAATTTCGACCAGTACAGATTATCATTAAGGTTGAATCCTTTTTTAGCAGAGGTGCAATTGAGGAGGCAAAAAATAGAAAATTTTTGTAAAATCCTCTTTCACCTACAAATAGCAAATAATTTTTCGGTAATTCGAGTTTAATGAAATTTTCTTGAATTGAGTTGGCAAGATAAATAACACTTATCTTATTTTCGGGTATACCCAGTATTTCTATAATATCTTTTTTTGTTTGATCTGAAATTGCAATAATGTGTGAGGCTTTTTTTGCAAGAATAGCTTTTCTCTGGCAAAGTTCAGGATCATTTATCATTTCCGGATACAATTCATGAATCATATCGTAAATGGTTAGAACAAAGGGTTTATGACCTATATGTTCCAAAAAGTAGTTATCATAGTAAGTTGGATGAAAAATGTCGAAATCCTGACTTTTCAATTGTTCGATTGACAAATTTTTATTGAAGATGTTGGGATCGGTACTTTTATATGATTTAAGCCGACTTAGCAGGTTGAATAGCTTGCGCTTACCTCTGAAATTTATATTAGGTAAGAATTTTTCATAAGGATTGACCAATTTTTCAATTTCGGGTTTAAGCTTTAAGTTAGTTAAATATGCGTTATTTGAATATTTTATAGCGATATCAATCTTTACGTTTTCCCGAATGTGCGATATAATCTCAGTGAAATATCTTGATACTCCACCATATTTTTGCATGGTAAATATCTGATGGTCATAGAGTACATTCATTGCCTTATTCATTATTAATGTGTAGTAAACTAGTATTGTCTCCTTGCAATCATTCTAACTGCTAAACCTCTGTTTTTATGAAATGAATTACTTATGTTCGCTTTCCCGATAGTTTATTTGTTAGCCGCATTATTAATCTTCTCCTTCAGAGCCTCCAAATTGCTGCGGCCAAATTTAAGATCTGGTTCCATATAATTCCCTTCACCCCACTCGTTCCAGGAACGTAGTATTACAATATTTGTTTCACGCTCCTTATTTGCAATCTTGGCAAACAACGCTCTGTATCTTCCTATCGTGGTTTGCCCATGCCAAACAAAATGGAAATTCAGGTTCACCACTTGTAACCACTTCGTTAAATGGATTATCTAATAGCCTTTTACCATGGCCAAGCCAATAGTGCCAATAACAAAAACCCTCAATCCCATACTCTTTAGCTAAATCCGCTTGAGCTTTTCTGATTTCGGGCAGACGTAGATCATAATAATCTAAATCGGCTGGCACCCTTGGCTGATTATGTCCTGTAAACAGTGGCACAGCTTTTCTTACATTTGTCCACTCGGTGAACCCTTTTCCCCACCACTGATCATTCTCTCTGGTATTGGAGGAAATTATGGTAAATAAATTGCAACTACTCTAACATCCATACTAAGTTTTATTTTAACAATCATCGTTATAAAAAGTAACCATTCGCAATTCAATTTTCATTAATTAATTGATCGTAAGTTAGTTGTGAATCTATTTTGCCGTTTTCTAATTTAATAATTTTATCACAAATCTTAAGAGTAGTTAAACGATGGGCAACTATAAATATTGTCAGATCATTACTGAGACCTTCGATTGCCTGCATTACAGATTGTTCCGTTTCATTATCGAGAGAACTGGTTGCTTCGTCAAAAACTAATACATTGGCCTGTTTATAAAGTGCACGCGCGATGCCAATACGTTGTCGCTGGCCTCCACTTAGTCGAACGCCACGTTCTCCTACCATAACATTATATCCTTCCGGACGACTTTCGATAAAATCGGCCAGCCGCGCTTGAGTTGCGGCTAAATGTACGCGTTTCATATCTATTTGTTCAACAGGTATTCCAAGCGCGATATTCTGAGAAATGGTTGTGTCGGCTAAAAATATACTCTGAGGTACATGAGAAATTGTTCCTTGCCAGGCACGTTGATTTTCGTTCGTTAATTTAATTCCATCAATAAGGATTTTTCCTTGGATAGGTTCAAGTAGCCCCATTAACAAATCAAGCATCGTGCTTTTCCCGCTTCCTGTGCTTCCTACAAGTCCGATTCTGGATCCTTTGGGAATTGTCAGATTTATTTCTTCAAGAACCCATGGGTTACTTTGTTTATATCGAAAATAAATTTCCTTAAAACATATTTCATTTCTCAATCTTAGCGGCACTGGATCTGGTTGGTCCACTTCGGATGATAAGGGCTGATCGAGTAAAATTAATACATCAATTAAAGTTCCTTTGCTCCCCAGAACTGATGACCAGCTCATATACATTTGTTGCAAAATAGGCAACAGACGTTGAGCCCCTAGGGCTAGCATTCCAAGCATAGGAATTTCACTTGCAATACCCCCGGAGCTTTTACTTAGAACCAAAACAAAGATGGCTATCATTACAATACCTAAAGATTCCATGGCAAAACGTGGGGCATGATTTATATAAATATTTTCGCCACTGGCTTTCTGAAGTTGAATAATAGATTTACGATATATGGCGCAATAAACAGCTTGTTTACCATCAAGTAAGACATCCCGTATTGCTCCAAGACCCTCCTGAAGTGCTTTAATAAGTTGAGTTTGTCCTCTGGCAATCTGAAGGCTGTTTTGCTCTAATTTTTTACTGGCTTGCCAACCGATTATGACGTATGCCGTACCAAAAATAACTATTGCGGTAAAGGCAACAATTGGATCGAAGATCAAAAGGGTAGCCATTATTGATGTAAACAAAACTAATGAAGTCAAGATATTAACTACTGAAAAAATTACAGTAGAAACAGTGCCAATTTTTTGGGTTATACCACTAATAATTTCACTGCTACTTCGTAATACATGCACACTATAGGGCTGGTAAAGTGTACGTCGATAAACTTCAATACTCAAATCCGCTCCTGTGGCGTTGCCAAGTCTGATACTTATTTTAAGTAAGAGTAATCTAAGAGCACCAGCCACGAAACCAGTTATTGCGAATACAATAGCTATGGGTATTATTAATTCTGAGGATGTTTTAATACCTAAAGAGAATGCAAAACTTACAACTAAAGGTGATTTTAAAACCTTCTCAGGATCGGTAATTATTCCAATAAATGGAATAACGGCACTCAGACTTATTACTTCGGCCAATGAGCTTATTAATGTTAATCCTAATAACAGCATAAATTTATATCGCTTTTCAGCATGTATATGTTGCCATAATTTAACTAAAATAGTTGTCATTGTTTCTGATTTCAACATAGTATTGATTAATATATTTCAAGTATAGAATTTATTTTCAACGCCTAATTATTTTATAGACTTTGACAACAGATGCTGATTATCTGTTACTAATTCTTCGATGGGTGAAGTAAGTTTGAATAACTTAGGTGCAGTAAAGATCAGATGCACCCATTTTTCAGGTTCTATTAGCCCAATAAAGGTTTTTACGGATTAACGCTGATCCTTTCCTGCAGAACACCAGACTGAGCGAAAAACTGTTGTCCAAATTTGGATGGATTAAAGCAATTTTGCAGTTGTGAAACTATCCGCAATAAATATCAGTATTCTATATCGATGTGTTTTTATTTTACACATATATTTCCGCAATTCAAATGTTGTAGAATTTTATTTAATTTTTGAGTAATAATTGGCCTGATTTGAGCAAATATAGATCGCGATTTGTACTTCATAAATGAAATTTGTGAAAATGAAGCCTCTTAGGTTATTTCATCGTAAGGAATTTTTCTTTTCTTTAATTAAACTAATTATCCATGCTTTCCAAAGACTTTAGACCAAAAAGTGTAAGCCAAATTATTTGAACATCCCACCAGAAAGTCCAGTTTTCGATATACTCAACATCATATTCGAACCGTTTTTCCATTTTCCATAATTCATCCGTCTCACCTCTGAACCCGCTAACCTGGGCCCAGCCGCTTACTCCGGGTTTTACATAGTGGCGAAACAGGAAATGGTCGATCAGATGTGTATATTGTTCAGTATGTTTAAGCATGTGAGGGCGTGGTCCAATAACCGACATATTTCCCAGTAAGACATTAAAGAATTGTGGTAATTCATCAATACTAGTCCTGCGTAAAAGTCGTCCAATGTAGGTTGTGCGCGGGTCGTCAATAGAAGCCTGTTGTATATCTGCTAATTCATTGACTTCCATGCTTCTGAATTTTATTAGGTTAAATGGCTTATTATTAATTCCGGTTCTTTTCTGAATGAAGAATACCGGACCTTTAGAACTTAGTTTAATAAGAACGGCAATAATTGGGAATAACCAGGAAAAAAGGAAAACAATACAGATGATTGAAATTGTTATGTCGAACAAACGCTTTATTATTCGGGAATCAATCTTATCCAAAGGCATTTCCAACGGATTAATTAGTATCATATCACCAACTGAATCTCTGTTCATTTTTATCCTTAGCCAGCGTTGATTCTCAGGGACAAACCTCAGACGAACACCAAGTCGGTAACATAGATTAAGGTAATCTGATTCATATTTTTCATTAGTAAAGAGCGAAAGTGAAACAATAACCATTTGAATATTATTTTCACGTATAATTGATTCCAGTTTCTCCTGCGGGCCAAGAACGTCTGTGTTATTCCCGGGTTCCAAATATATATAGCCGATAAAACGGTAGCCAAGTAAAGGGTTCCGGTCAATAGCATTTCTTAGCTGTTGGCAGGTTTCATTGGTGCCAACGATTACCACGCGATCCGTATTTAGCCCTTTTCGTCTTTTGTATTTGAGATAGGTATAGGCGAAGGAATAGAGGCAAAGCTGGCCGAAGTAGAAAAGAGCGGTATACTTAAGTAAGAATGCGGGAAAACTTGGATTAGGTCTAAGTAATAGCGCGATCACTGCAGCGACAGCGATAAAAATTAATGCCCGGTTGCTGATCTGCAGAACCCTTTTAATAATTCCTTCCTCCCAAAATGGCCTTTCCCTTGTGAATACAAAATAGGTAATAATCCAGGAGAGATTACCATGCAACAAGCTGGTGGAGATCACATGATAAGTTCCATATCCCGCAAAGTAGATTATTAATCCAATTGCCAGGTTAAGGCACATCAAATCTAAAAGTAGAAAAATCAATCGGCTCACTGTATTTTGTGAGGTCATAAAAATATTTTTTAGTATTTCTTTTACAATATTATTGATATAATGCAGCTTGTTGTCATAAGACAATTAGTTGTAGTTCTTCGAAGGTCATTTTTATTTAATTGAACATTATCGGTTGTGGACTAAATTATTTTCGATATTTTCATAAAATAGGCTTCATATTGCCGACAGATATGTTCCCATGAATAGATTGTGGATATTTTTCGTTGATTATTTAGTATGTAATTTAAATGGTTGCTTTTTTTAGTGTTTTTTATTAATTTTACTAATCCAGGGCTATCTGTAAACCCAAATCCATCCTCACCCACAATGGCCTGGTTAAATTCATTGTCGTGATAGCAGATCAAGGCAGAGGATCCCATCGCTTCCAGCAGGGATGGATTAGTGCCTCCAACAGAATGTCCATGAAAGTATAAATTGGAGAAATATCGCAAATTATTTAAAGCTTCCTGATCATAAACAGATCCGATAAAATTTATTCGATCCGCTGAATTATATTTCAAGAACATTCTTCTTCCAAATTCAGTGTGATTATGATCTCCGATTAAGATTAATCTCCGCTTTGTATTGGATTGTGAAAAGGCATTTAGTATTAGTTCAATATTATTTTCCGGTTCAAACCTGGCAATTATCAGGTCATAATCATATTCGTTCACTCCAAATTTCTCAAGATGCGTTTTATTTGGGTTTTCAAAAAGGTAGCTTCCATAGGGAAGGTAAGTGGAATCAACGTTGAATTTAGTTGTTAAATAGGATTGAATTCCAATTGAGTCGGCAACAAGGAAATGGCTGTATTTTACGGCAAGTCTTTCTGCATATTTTAGGAATTTCTGAACCTTAGGCGAATACTTACTTCTGTTCCATTCCAGACCATCCATATTGGTGACAACAACAGCACGGTTATTAAAGATCATTCTCTGCCAGATCGAACTGCTGGTATATCCCAGCATATAAATGATATCAAAATTCCGTTTACGAGCATCGAGCATACAAAGCAGATCATAAATAAACTGTCCGGCGGCACCTATTTTATTCTCAGGGTCAAACTTATGGATAAGTTTGACCCCGTTTAGTTCTGATTTTTTATAGGTGTGATTGCTTGAACAATAGACTGTAATCTGGTGTCCTCTTTGAACAAGTTTCTGTGAGAGAATATCGGCAAATTGCTCAAATCCGCCATAGTGATTGGGGATGCCACGGGTGCCAATAATGGATATTTTCATCTGAAATCAGTAAATATTAAGTTCCCGAAATCTTCAGCGATTTTTTTCCAATTATAAGTTAATTCAATCTTTTCTATCGCAAACTGATGATCAAAGTCATGCGTTAATGCAAAAGACAGTGCATTTTTGAATTCGGTCACAGAATTCGGATTAAAATTAAATTTACCCCAGAAATTCAATTCCTTCATAGCTGTTGTATTACTGCAGAGTACTTTAGCACCGTTAATGGCAGCTTCTAAGGGAGGTATTCCAAATCCTTCGGCAGAGGAAGGGAAAATAAACAAGTTGCAGTTTTGATACATCCAATCTAAATTTCTGCTTGTTACATTTTTAAACCAGTGAAAATGATTTTTTTCCTGTTCGGATAATTGATTTATTTCTTTGATGAAATTTAAATCTTTTAACCCTTCAGATCCCACTAAAACAAGATCGATATCCCTATTATACAAATCTAATTCTTTCCAGACTTTTATCAATAATGCCTGGTTTTTTCGTGGCTCAATTCGACTGATGTAAAGTAAGAATTTTTTACCTGTTAATTGATCGATTGGCTCCGGCTTTTCCGGATTTTTTTTTACACCATTTGGTATCAAAGTTATTCTTCGCAGTGGAATCCTAAAGTACTTATTAATGGATTCCCGTGAATATTGTGATACCGTTGTAATCAGGTCTGCTCTTTTTGCTGAGATGTAAAATAAAAATAAATTTTTGATCCGGTAACTTAATGGAAAACTCCAGGGGAATTCCAAAAATAACAGATCATGGGTAGTGACGATATATTTACACCTTTTCTGAATTGGAGATATATATTGAAAATGGGCATAATCAATCTGGTTTGCTGTTAATATTTGGGGAATTGTATAGAGCAGTCGTCGAAATTTTGATTCCTTTTTATAGGAGATATGGACAAAATCAGTTCCTCCCAGGAACTTTTCTGCCAATGACTTGTCTGCAGAACCGACGTAGAGTCTGAACCTTTGATCTTTAATTAATTCAGAATAAATTCCTGACAAAAAGGTAACTGTACCCTGAGGGATTCCATCGAAGATGTGCGCATCAACGAATAATCGGATTTTACTTTCTGAAATTATAGAATTTTTAGTCATTGATGCTCCTCTCTGCAAGAATATTTATTATTTTGAGAATCCTTTATAGCCCAATAAATGTTACTAATTGTCAATCTGAAAATTTTGAAATTTGGCAAGAATTTAATTGTAAGTAAGAGCATGTATAGAATGTAAATCCAATAGTCAAACCGACTGAAAAAATCAGCGTGTTTAGATTTTATGAGTAAAGCATTCCTAACGGAATAATAAAAGGCCTGAGGTTGCCGGTTTATTTCATTTTTTATTCTCACTGCCTGTGTTGATGTTGTGGCGATTAATCGCTCGCCATTTTTTCTTACCCGTAGCGAGAAGTCAACCTCTTCCCAATAGAGGAAGAATCGCTCATCGAATAAACCAATTTGATCGATTGTGTTTCGTTTTATTAATAAACATGCCCCTTGTGAGTAGTCAGTTTCTATTTCGTCCTTTGTAGTGATTAAATATTTTTCAATAAATCCTTTCAATTTTATGGCATCAAAAATTATTTTTTTTTGCTCGTTTACAATTCGAACTGTGACGATTCCTATCCCGGCTTTTAGTTTACTTTTCATTTCTGATATTGTATTTTCTGAAATAAGTATGTCCGGATTTAGGATGAGAATATCACCTGTTAAGTTATTTTCGTCCAGGAATTTTAACCCTTTGTTGTTTCCCCCGGCATAACCTATATTCTTTTCATTTTCAATGAGAAAAATATCAAAGTATTTAATAAACTGCTTATGAATTTCTCTGATTCTGAACAAGTCGTTTGTTGATGAGAAATTATTGATTAAAAGGACCCTGAATTTAGGATACGTCGATTTTGTTAGTTGGTTTAAACTTTGGAGAACTAATTCGGTACTATTCCAGTTTAAAATGAGAATATTTATCATTATGGAATTCTATTATACGATTTCTAATCGTGGTAAGATAAATGCACTAAGGAAGATGAATTCTGAATCATGAATTTCAGCAATACCTCCTACCACATACATTGATAACATCATAGTTAGGGTAAACCCCAGCAATATCCGAGACAAAAGAATCTGTTCATCAATTACTGAGTTTTTGAACTTAATTGACTGTTTTAATAGCTTAAAATAAAATATGCCATAACATATCAGGCCAATAATCCCTGTTTTAACTAAGATATAGGCATATCCGTTATGGAAAACGGGAATTTCACTCATGTAGGAATCTCCCAGTTTAATACTTAAACCTAAATCAACAACAGAACCAAATCCTGTCCCTAACAATTTTCCGGTAATTCCTTCTTTTGAAAATTTCAATAACGCCCTATAGGTCTCATAACCTCTCCACTTATTATTTATATCGGCCATGTCCTGATAGTCTGAAACTGCAATTTCTGATAAAGTTTGTGAAATTTTACTTCTGAAAGTTCCTGTTTCACCTACGGAAGTTGACAGAATGAGCAACATTAATCCTAAGGCTAAAATGCCGATTGTTAATAATGATTTCCAGTTAATACGGCTTAAGGATCCGATAAAGGATATAAATAGTGTAATACCGATAACTAAACCAATCCTTGAAAAGGATAAAATAAATGATGAAAACAACAGAGGCAATCCGATAAATCGGGGAATAAATTTGGGGAAAAGATTATCAAAGCCTATCCGATATTGAAGTAGACCTAATATTAATGAAAGAATTATTACTCCTCCTCCGGGATTAAATATTGAGTGTCTTAGAATTTCCACTTTTTCAAGCAGCAGCAAAGGATTAATAATAAATTGAGCTATATGGATAATACTGAAAATTAGTCCAGTAATTATAATGACTTTTAATATATTTTGTAATTTCAGTTGGCTATCTGAAAAATAATAACCTGCATAGAATAATGAAAGTGGAGTTAATGCATAGGACATATCCCTAATAATATTACGGCTCAAATAATTATGTATCCCAATGCAGCCGATAAAAAAAATAAAGAAGAGTGGCCAGATTTTTTTCAAGTAACTTTTTTTTATTATTCCTTTATTTGTTATGATAAGGATGATTCCTGTCAGTACTAGAAAAGGTGAAAATAATTCTGCTGGCGCAACACCAGGTATCAGAATGATTATAAAGATAACAATGATCTTCCACGGCAATATTAGCTTAATCTCGTGCTTTTCCTTTATGTTCATTTGATATTTGAATTGGTGTCTTATTCGTGGAAAGGATTGTTGCAGGCGCTTTTATTAGCTTGTTATTTAGAAATTTGGTAAGTGGTTTTTCACAGTATGAATAAGCGAGAGCGGCTGCAGTTAAAGCGAGAATTATACATAGTGCCACCGATAAAAAAGGGCTTATTAACCCTATCTTTTTTAAAAATGTCGGACTTAAGGGTGCAATAACCGGGTGAATTAGATAAAGTGAATATGAGGCAGCCCCAAAAAATAAAATGATATTATGAATGTGTACATGAGAATGTTTTTCTATTTGAGCGCTCAAATAAACAATTGCAAAAGGTGCTAATATATTTGGCAATAATGGGTTTAGGTGAATAAATTCAAGATGGTATTGCAACGGAGAAAACAAGTATGTTAGATTAATAAGTATTAATATTATTGCTAGTGATTTTGGGACCTTAAAATTTTTTGTAATTAAAACGGCAGAAATCATTCCAAATACAAAATTCATAACGATCGGGTCTGCATAAAAATTAAGCGCTACAGGCCAGGCTGGAGTTTTGAAAAAGGAAAGAAAGGTGAGTATAATCATTATACTTCCGGAAAAAATAATAGTGTTTAACCTTAGAAAAAGAGCAATAGTAAAAAGCAGATAAAAGAACATTTCAAAATTAAGCGTCCATCCTACTCCTAATATCGGTCTTATCTCTCCGTCAATATTGAGAGAGGGAATAAAAAAGTAAGATTTTAGTATAGTAGAAAAATCTATGTTACTATGCAAAATAAGCCCAGCAGAGAATATCATTATAGCGATCTTGTAAGTGGTAAGTAGCCAATAGAGGGGAACTATCCGAATGATGCGTTTTAGAGCATATTTTCTCCATCCGTCTTTATCGTTTATCAACTTTCGTGAAGATAAAACTATAACAAAGCCTGATATAACAAAGAATAAGGGAACGCCGTTGGCGCCCATGCTAAAGACGGTGACGCTTGATAGTAATCTCTCTTTAGTGTAAAAAGTAGAGTGACAACAAACGACCATGAACGCGGCCAGAAAACGCAGAGCCTGGATTAAATAAAAGTTTTGTTTATGCGTTTCCATTGTTTTTATTAATAGGAAGTTTAGTGCAATAAAACGTATATTCTAATTATTTCGGTAATTTCAATGATGCTCAGGATACAGCTAATTCATTAATATGGAATTTAATGAACAGCTGTTTTTGAAATAGTTTTTGATTTTTAATTTACCTGTTATTTTTTTGACCGATATAAAATTGTAAATTGAATTTTACGAAGTAAATTTATTTTATTATGCAGATTAACTACGGATTTAATTTTTTTTGTGAGATTTAAATTAATAATGTTTTGATGCCTGTTGTATAATGCTTTTAACTGATTTATCTCGCTTTGAAAATAATCTTTTTTTAAGATGCCATTGAAATAGAGCGGTATTCGAATAAGTAAGCCTGGCTTGGGACCCATGTCTAAAGGTGACACGTTTTTATCGTGTCTTCTATAGTAGATTAGCGGTTCTTTTAACACAATTATCTGCCCACAACAGTAGGCATTCAATGCGATCCAATGGTCATGTGCATGGATCTCCTCGGGGAATGGCAGGATTAAATTCTTCAAAGCACGATTAAACAACATTGTGCATCCCCAATAATTATTGGCAAAGAGTAAAGTATATCTTGGTTCTAATTTATTTCTGCGATTGTTGTAAACTGACTGTAATTGTAATTCTCCGGTTGATGAAATGGTACTTAAATCGTGAACGGATAATAGCCCTTTCTCTCTCTTATCTTTCAATTTCAAAATGGATTCCAATTGGGTCCTCAACTTCTCTGGTTTCCATACATCATCCTGATCAGATAAAGCAATGTAATCTCCTTGGCAAAGCGAAATTGCCTGTTGAAAATTCATATTTACTCCAAGTGTGGCATTGTTCACAAATATTTTGATGATCTTATTGGATTTTGCAAAATTTTCGAGTATAAATACTGTTTTATCTGTCGAATTGTCGTCGCAAATTATTATTTCATAAGGACTAATTGTTTGATTTAATATGGAATACAGTTGTTCTTCAATATAATCCTGACTATTATAGGTGGTAAGTGCCACTGAGATTTTATAGATGTCTGCGAATATTGGATTTTCTGACATATTTTCCCTCTTGTCTGATCAATTTATAACTTGCGGTATCAATGATTTTTTTTAAGTAAGTTTAAGCAACTTCTGAGCTGTCCTGAGTCTAAAATACTGTAGTGCTTGAATTGTACGACCGTTTAGAGTTTGAAAGTCCAATAAATATTTTGCGCAGCTTATTACTGATAATAACAGGCGTCCTTACATAAAATACCAGATTTTTGAATAGGTTTTTAATTTTCGTGTTTTTGGGAAATTTAGTTGAATTTTCATCGATAAAAACAATAGGATAATAGGCAGTTTTTAGATTATTTTTTTTGCAATAAAGCAATAGCAATCTTTCAGACAAGAATCCGAATACTCGCTGTTGATAGGTATATGGAGATAATTTTATCTCTTTCTCACATTCACCTAAAACGGAGAATAACCATTGGCAATAATCCTGAAATATTTCAGTTTTGCAAATGAACATATTGTAATGATTTAATTTGTTGTTGTATTTCATTACATTAATCCAGGGAACATAATACGCAGAGTAATTATTTTTTATTATTTTAGTTAAAATTTCAAGATCTTCGGTAACATGCTCTGACTTATAGTCTAATTCTAATGAATGTGGATAAATCTTTGGTTTTGCTAAAATAATATCATATTTACTTAATATCTTTTCTAATTGACTTTTTGAAGGTGCAAAACCTTCAATGTCATTAAATTTTGTTATAATTTTATTTCCCTGTCGGAAATATTTAGTTTTGAAATTAAAATATCTTCGATAATGGCATAGTCCTATATAATCTGCCTTCAGGTTTTTCCATGCCCAATAAAGGGCCGTTAATTCACAATAGTTTGGGTTCTTTTGTGATATATTTTCGCCTTCATCGTCTCCCTGAATATTTAATTTCTCCGGGGATATTTGGCGTCCAACTTGTATGGGTAAAAAGATCTCGTTCTGAGGAAATAGTGATCTTTTATGTGCTGCAACAAGAATTTTAATTTCACTCATGGCCTTGTTTTTTTACTTTTTCCAATGCATTAGCGATGACCTGATGCATATCATAATATTTATATTCGGCTAATCTGCCTCCAAAAATTATTCTTGGTACTGATAAACTTAATTCCTGATATTTTTCTAAAATATTTTGGTTTATTGCGTCATTTATGGGGTAATATGGTTCGTTATCTGTGGAATATTCGTGTGGAAACTCTTTCGTAACAATTGTTTTTTCCTGAGTTCCAAATTCAAAATGTTTATGTTCCAGGATTCGGGTAAATGGAGTATCGTGGTCAGTATAGTTTACCACTGCATTTCCCTGGAAATCTGGAATATCCAATAGTTGATGCTCGAAGTATAGACTTCTGTATTCAAGTTTACCATAGCAGTAATCAAAAAATTCATCAATTTTTCCTGTAAATACTATTTTTTCTGCCTGAATATCAAATGTATTTTTATGCTCAAAGTAATTTACCCCTGTCTTAACTTCGATCCCTTCCAGGAGTTTTTCAATAAGTTTTGTATAACCACCTATAGGTATACCCTGGTAAGTATCGTTGAAATAGTTATTGTCAAAAGTAAACCTAAATGGGAGTCGTTTTATAATAAAGGCGGGTATTTGATTTGCCGGTCTTCCCCATTGTTTCTCAGTATATCCTTTTATCAGTTTTTGATAGATATCCTCACCACCTAAGACTAAAGCTTGTTCCTCCAGATTTTGGGGATTTGTTATATGTGTAAACTTTTCGCATTGTTCTTTAATTTTTTTCCTCGCTTCTTCCGGTGTTTTTACCTTCCAAAGTTGATAGAAGGTATTCATATTAAAGGGAAGGTTATATAATTCACCCTTATAATTGGCAATTGGTGAATTTGTATAGCGATTGAACGCTACAAATGAATTGACATAATCCCAGATTTGCTTATCACTGGTATGAAATATGTGTGCACCGTAACGATGGACATTTATCCCTTCAATATTTTCAGTAAATACGTTTCCTCCGATATGAGAGCGTTTATCTATAACAAGACATTTTCTTCCTATCTTAGTCATTTCATGCGCAAAAACAGCTCCATACAGACCGGAACCTACGATAAGGTAATTATATCTCATCCTTGTGTTGAAATTGCAACTCGTTCATTAACTTTATTATATTATGAGTTTTGAAATTTATATTATCTGATGTTTTTTGCATATCACGTAGGAAACAATCGTCACATAAAGTTCGATAATCACAATTAGAATAGAGATATTAATTAATGTGAAATTATTTAACGATATAAGCATCAATATAGCTATGAAATAAAGTATGGCTGATGAGACAACGATAAGGAGAAAAGATTTTTCCTTATTAAATGGTAATAGCATTGAAAGTACAAGAATGCTGCCTGTGGCGATAATAGGAATTGTTAATGCAAGAATATCAACAATGATATAGGCATTTTCCATCGACTTCCCTCCCAAAAGTAAGACAATATGTTTTGAAAATATTAAAGTAAGAATGAATAAAATCAGATTTCCTATAACTGAAAGTTTAAGTATTTTTTTTGCAAATCTAATGTTTTTATCGTGATTGAACTTAGGGAAGAGCGTCGCTCCCAGAATATTAGTAGGTGTTTTTAAAACCGAAATAATTTTTTCTGCAAGATCATAGTAGGCCACCTGTTCCATGCCTAATAGTGCACCTGTAAGAACTTTGTTTGTGCTAACATATAGTAGTACAGATATATTTGATACGAAGATCGGAAAAGAATCAAATAAATAAATTTTTAAAGTTCTGAACTTTTGGAAACCTAGCTTAATTTTGTGCTTTACAAAAATGATATAGAATGATATTATTCCTGACAAAATGTAACCAATTCCATAGATTACCGGTACCCAAATATAATCAGAAGGAATTTTTATCAGGAAAAATATCAAAACCATAAATGTTAGTCTGCTAACAAGAGTCAGGTAGGTTATATATTTCATTTTTTCAATCCCCTGGAAGTACCACGACGGGTATAAAATGTCATTTATACATACTGTCATTGAAAACAAAAACAGTGACTCGTAACCATGAGCTCCGCGAGTATAAAGGAGTATGATAGCTAATATAACCAATGAAAGAAGAAATAGAAAAATTTTCAGTATTAATACACTACTAAAAATTTCATTCAGTTTTTCTTTATCATTTCTGTAAATACTAACTTTTTTAGATGCTGATACATTAAATCCAAGACTTACCAAAATTGATAAATATCCAACAATTGCCTGTGCGAATATTACTAATCCATAAAATTCTTTCCCTAAAACCCTGATTAAATAGGGATAAGTAATCAATGGAATTAACATAGTGAACAATTGCAGTACTGACAGATAGGAGAAATTTTCAATCAGTACCTTGTGTTTTTCCAGTTGATTTTTTAAAATGACAATTTGATTTTTCAATTTGTTTTAATCAGTTCAATAGTTTAGTTATTTTGAACAATGTATAATTTCATTAATTTCTTTTGCCCATACCTTCCGGTTTGATTCACTTTCATATAATTGTTTTGATTGAAGGGCCATTTGTGAATATAATTTTCTGTTGCCGAAGAGTCGGATTATTAATTCTGAATATTCTTCGGCCTTGCCAGTATGAGGGAATATATACCCTATTTCATTATTAATTATATAGCTTGATACACCACCCGTATCTGTTGAGATTGAAGGAAAACCATATGGTGACGCTTCGAAAAATACCATCCCTGCACATTCGGCCCTTGTTGGAATAAAAAGATATGACCTTACTCAAGGAGTTGTTTGAAGATTTTATAATCATCTTCATTATTCTTATTTAAGAAAGGATACACATCCATGTTCTCCCGGTTTTCTGGTGGAGCGCATCCGCAACCTGCAATGCGGGAACCATTACCTTTCTCTGTCAGAATGTCAAGAGTTTTTAATGTATGTTCTCCCCCTTTCTTTTTCAATCAACACCAATAAAAAAAAGTTCCACGTTTTATCTGCTAATTTATTTTCGATATTCATCCGATCTGGTGGCTGAAGATTATTTGCTCCCATCTTCACAACTTTGACTCTACTTTGATTGATATGGTATGTCTTTGTTGCGTCCTCGGCGGCATAGTAAGATGCAAATACTGCGATTTTTTTTATTTATGAGTTTAATTGGGGTTCCATTTCTGTTAACTTTTTTCCAAACATAATCTTTGGAAAAGCATTTGTGAAAATATCCAACGATACCTCCAGAAGAAATGGCTGAGCCGGATCCTTCCAGAGTTCAGAAAGACCGATTTCAATTTCTTCTATTCTGGAGATTGAAAAAGACTCTATGCCATAAGCCTTAGAAAGTTTTGCAAATTCCGGAGCATCATAATCAAAAACTGAGGACGTATAGCGGCTTTCAAAATAGCTGTCCTGAAACTGTCTGATCATACCAAGGCTGTAGTTGTTGAGGATGACAATTTTTATAGGAAGTCTATTTCTACGGATAGTTTGCAATTCCTGAATATTAATTTGAAATCCTCCATCTCCGGCAATACATACGACCGGCCTTTTTCCTAATGCAAATGAGGCTCCTATTGCGGCAGGCAATGCATATCCCATGGCACCCATTCCTGCGGATGTTAGAAATTGTTGATTTTTTTCTAATTCCAATGATTGAGCGCACCACATTTGATGATTTCCAACATCACAGATATAGGCTTTAGCCAGTTTAGATACCTGAGAAAGCTGATGGATAAAAACATTGGGGTTAATGCCAATAATGTTATCTAATTCATTTATGTCAAGGCGGGATAGTTTTATCTCTTCTATCCGGGCCACCCATTCAGAGGGTGCAATATATAAAGAATTAATCCCTTTTATATGAGTGAAGAATTCATTTAAATTACTTTCCAAGGTTACACACCCTTTAATCCGGTTGTTTAGTTCAACTGGTTCAACATCGACATGATATATTTTCTTTCCAGTCTGAAAAGATGCTATATCTGATCCCGTTTGTCGAACATCCATCCGGCTGCCTAAAACAAGCAAAAGATCACACTTATCAAGTGCATAATTGGCCCATCGATTACCGTAAGTGCCTATAAAACCGATTCGCTGAGGATGAACAAAAGGTAAAACATCCAAGCCCAATAGGGAAGTAACGACAGGAATCTTGAAGTTTTGAAGGAGCAAAATAAATTCTTCAACTGATCCGGCAGCTCGAATTCCCCTGCCGACCAGGATCAATGGACGCTTACAATTTTCCAAATCCTGTAAATACCTGAAAAAAAATTCTGTTATGTTTTGTCGATTCTTACTATGGTTTATAGCCTTAATATCGGGGGCTAAGTCATTAATTTCTTCATTTTGAATATTCATGGGAATATCAACTAAAACAGGACCCTGACGACCCGATATGGCCAGATTGAAAGCTTTTTCAAATATGGAGATTACCGCATCGGTATTTTTTATAGCGATAGCTTCTTTTGTTATTGGCCTTGCCATATTTACAATATCAGTTTCCTGAAAACCTAATTGACGTGTATGACTGTCACCCTTTTGCTCGGCAATGTTAACCTGCCCGGTAATGAATATAGCCGGAACAGAATCAAAATAGCAATTCCCGATTCCCGTTAAAAGATTTGTAGCTCCCGGTCCGGAGGTGGCTAATGCAATACCTGGTTTATTGGTTATTCGGCTATAAGCATCTGCAGCCATTGCGGCTGACTGTTCATGATGCATACTCACTATTTTTATCCCACCTTCGAGATGAATGGAATCAAGAATTCTTGAGATTGTACCTCCCTGTAAAGTAAAAACAGTATTGATTTTTTTTATCTTTAGGAATTTGGCTATGTAAGTGGCGACTTTCAAAATAAGGAGAATATTAATGCTTTCAGAATCAGAATATAACTAAGCAATACTCAGCAACAAGATGCCTGATGAATTTATGTTTATTTTAATTTAGAGCTATTTAGTTGGACTAAAGGTATTGTTTTTAATGATGATTGAATCTTTTTTATCAGGAATATTAATACGCCTATGTATAAAATTGGATGAAACCTAAATTTCTTGAATATTACCGAAAACATCCCTTTCATGTCGAATGAATAGCCGGTTTGATTACTTGTTAAAACGCTTACCCAAGGAATTATAAAGTATCTCATCAGCTTCGTTTTCTCATTGAACAAGGTTGTTCGTGAAAGCAGTTTCTTTTTCTTATATTCCTCTAAAAGGTCCAGATAATGGATAACAAAGACCTTGAAGAAATTATATCCTCCCTTTGATTTTGGTTTTATTCCTTCGAACAGTATAATATTTACGACTAATGCGGATTTGCCAGAACTAATTTGTCGCAACAAGACATCCGTTTGTACCAATTGGTTTTTAGAATTTCGGCTAAAATTCTCAAGTTTATCAAAATCTTCTTTCCAAATTCCAAAACTGCCTATCCACGTTGTCCAGTAGGATGCATTTTTCACAAAGGAATTCAAATTTTCACAAAGAATTTCTGTTGAGAAATTTAGGTAACCATTGGTGAAGAAAATAATGTTTTTATCGATATTATTCTGAATTAACACTCTTATAATTAAATCCAGCGTGTTTTCATAATGCTTCAGAGTATCGTTATTAAGTTTTAGAAATACGCCATTCCCGTATGACAGTACTTTTTCAAAATTAGCATCGTGAATGTTTTCATCATTTCTGTAATACCGAATCTTCCCGGAGTATTTTTCAATATATTTTTCGCACACTTCAGTGGTGTTGTCTTCGGAACAGTTATCTGATATAACAATCTCTACATCATTGGTTTCCTGAAATCTCCTTTGACTTATAATTGAAATTAATATTTCTTCTAAATATATAGCTCTGTTGTATGTCGGAATACAAATAGAGAGAATGGGTGTTTTCATTATTTCTTTAGTGTTCGGATAATCAGATTTTGAAAAGACTTTTGTGATTTGAAGAGCACCTGTGTTTAAACATGCCATTCGACTTTTTTTGTGCTAAATATATAGTATCCCCAAGGGAACATTAATAGGGTGAGGAGGCAGTATCCATTGGTTATACCGATAACTCCGAAATATTTTCCCAATATGATTGTTGAGAATGAGCATAGCACACCCCCGACAAGGGAATTAACCAGAAAGGGTTCTCTTTTATGACATCGTAGGTAGCTTGCCCAGGAGGCTGTAAATTGATTCAGAAATACTGGAATCATCATACATAACATCGGAAAATAATCAAGAAAACGGTTTCCCAGTGGTTTTCCGACTAATTCAATATTGAACCTTCGGATCGTAAATATGGCAATCATCATGAATGTCAAAGCGCTGAAATTTATGAATACTGACTGTTTTAGGTTCGTTTTAAAAAGGTTATCCAGCTGAGAGTATTGTTTCTGAGCTATTAAACCAGAAAATTGGGGAATTTTAGTAGTAATCCAGGCAAAGGATAATGAAAATATTCCATTTAGTGCTGCAAGTGTCATTCCCATCTGACCCGCGACAATCGGTCCCTCTGTCGCAAATAAAACCGGATTAAAGAGTTGAAAGATAAAATAACCGCTTATCCAGCTTACTGCAATTTTCCATTGATAGGGGAAAATTTCTTTTCGGTAATGAACTTTTTCAATAATGTTTGTTGACCATATGTTAGAAAGCAATATCCGATACTTTGATACTATTAAAATAACGGCAATAAATAGGGGGATATAGCAGCTAATGCTTAAGACGTATAATTTGGCTCCAAATATTAATCCTCCCCATAAAAATGGAAATCTTACTGTTTGTTGATACATTTGAATTTTAGCAATTTCCTTAACTTCTCCTAAGCCTTGTAAAAATGCAATAATTGGAGATAGGATTAAATTCATTACTGTTCCTAACGAAAGCAAAATCCATGGAATCATCCAGTTAACCTGGTTAGTATTTGAACTATATTTATTAAAGAAGTAGAACCCTAAAATGATTAATGTTATAAATAGGGCAGTTGCAAAGCTTAGGTACCACTTGACACAAAAATGCAGGAGGGATGACAATCTCGATTTGTATTTAGATTCTCCCTCCAAGCTATGATCATTGAGTAATTTTAGATTTGATGTCTCGTGCGCGACATATTGGGTGATAATTCCATTTAATCCCAATTCAAAAAAAACTTGTATTGCGACCAAACTCCCAAATGTATAATAAAATCCTTGCTCAACCCCATTCAGGAATCTGACAATAAAAATTATAGTAAATATACTCCCAAAAGCATTGATTAAACTACCTGAGGTAGTAAAAAGAATTGCTTTGTTAAATCCGAGTTTGAAGGCTAATTTTTTGAGCAGGGTTATCATTGAAAACTTTAAAGTGTTTCCGAATTAGGATTGTTAATATAGTTATATTAGCGAAATTGGGGTTTATGGCAGTTTATTAGTTTCATATTCTTCTCTGCTTAAAAAGGGAAACATATCATCGATCTCCGGTGATATTATAGTCCCATCCGGAAGTATTCTGGATGACAGTTTTGGTGCAAAGTTTTGGCCAGGGTCTACAATGACTTCACAGAAAACGGGTTCATCGTTATCGATGAAATCAATCATAGCAGGAATTTGTGCTTCTGAAGTAATTTTCATGTATGAAATTCCATAGGCCCATGCAATTTTTTCCATATCAGGAAAACTTAAACCGTTTCCATCGGCTACGCCGACTAAGGGATGATCTTTAAATACATTAGTTTGCGTTTGACGGATAGAATGATAACCGTTATTATTGAGATAAATAATTTTCAGATTCAATTTGTTGTAAACTACGGTCTGTAACTCCTGAATATTCATCTGAAAACTACCATCGCCATCCAAACAGATTACGCGTTTACCCTTTTCTGCCACAGCACATCCAATAGATGCCGGGAAACCGTACCCCATGGCAGCACACCCGGAATTTGTAAACAGGCGAGTTTCTTTTTTTATCACACCTGCCTGGAAACTAATCACACAAGCGCTTCCATTTCCACATATAATCTTATCATCTACTTTCAATAGCTGAGTAAATTCTTTTACGAAAACATAGGGATTCAAAAGTTCATTGGAATTGTGATATTCAGGTAAAGTGGCAGGATATTTAGAATTAACTGTACGACACCATTCTAACCATTTAGAATGAGAATCAGAGTGGCAGAGGTTCAAATCATATTTAAGAAGGTCATTAATGAAATCTTTCACATTGGCCCAAATGGGTAAATCAGCACTTATCGTTGGTTTTAGCAGTTCCGATTTATCAATATCAACAATGATTTTATAGGCTTTTGGGGCCCATTGACGATAATTATAACTTATCTGACGAATATTGCATCGGCAACCAAGAACCAGAAGTAAGTCTGAATTTTGAACTACAAAATTACCGCCTCTTGTTCCTACCGTTCCGGGTCTTCCACAATAATAGGGATTCTCATCCCACAATAAATCATTCGCATTCCAGGCTGTTACCACAGGTATCTTAAACTGTTCAATCAATTGTAGGAATGCATCGCGTGAGTCACCTAATCTGATTCCTGTGCCAGCCAAAATTACAGGCCTTTGTGCTGATTTTATTTTTTCAATAATCGAAGGACTCTTCGATGAGTCATATACAGCCTTTTCCAGGTAGCTTGTTTCTACCTCTTCATTGAAATGTCGTAGTTCATCTGTTTCGATAATAGCCGCTTGCACATCCAATGGGATATCAAGCCAAACTGGTCCACCTCTTCCGGTTCGGCAGAGGTGATATGCTTTTTCCAGATGATAAGCAATATCATTGGGATTAATTACTATTTGGGCATACTTTGTAAAACTACTAACGCTGGGGATAATATTAAATTCCTGATCTCCTAATTGACGAAGCGGCAACTCGGTCGCGTAAACCGTTGTTTCGCGTTTTACTTGTCCTGAGATGATAAACATTGGAATTGAATCTAACCATCCTCCTAATACTCCTGTGATTGCATTAGTCCCTCCGGGACCGCTGGTAATGCAAACGATTGCTAACTTATTGGTAAGTCTGGTATACCCCTCGGCGGCAATGGCACATGCCTGTTCATGGTGGTTATAGATACAATTCAATTTTTCATGATGTCCCAATGCATCATTTAAATGCATTGCACCACCACCTGTGATGGTAAATATATCACTAACCCCTTGCTTGGCCAGGAAATCAGCTACATATTGAGCTAATTTAATTTTCATAATTTAATCATTTAATGCTTTGATAATTTCAAGGGGAGTATCAACAACTGCAATGCAATCCAACTTTTCATAATCCGGTTTGCTTTTGAACCCAAATCCATAAGTAACTGCCATAAAATCAATTCCAATTAGTTTGGAGCCGGTGTAATCATGTAATGTATCGCCAATCATCAGTACTTGTGAATAATCTTTTATTTTAGATTTTTTAATGCATTTGAGAATGATATCATTTTTTTTAAGTTTATTATAATTATCGGCCCCAAATAGAATATCCGAATAAAGATCAAAATGAAAGGCTTTTAATAAATTTATCGCATAGTCTTCCCGTTTATACGTAGCAACAGAAATGAGATATGAATTATTTTTTAAGTATTCAAATAGGTCATAGATTCCATCATATACCCTGGCATGTAAAAGATTTTCCCCGCTGTAAATAGTCCTGAAATAATCTGTTGCTTTTTGTAATGTTATACCTGTTAAGCCATAAACTTCTTCTAATGAATTTTGAATAGGGGGCCCAATAAAACGCTGAATCATATTATCGTTTATCTCTCCCAAATTAAAATGAAATAATGTCTCTTTGACAGATTTTAAGATGCCTTCGCTAGTGTCCAATAATGTACCATCCAGGTCAAATACAATCAGTTTATATTTTGACATTTTAAGATTTGTACAACGTAGGAGTGATAAATTGGATTTTAAGTCTTGTCTTTATTTCGGAAAGTGTTTTATCTACATTTGCGTTAATCTCTTGTCCCATTCGTTTTGAAAACTCATATTCCATTTTTGACGAAAAATAATCAGACTCTTTACTTAATGAATAACCATCAAAACCTGCAAGAGAAATTTCCTCTACATTACTTCTCAACATAACTTTAAGAGCCATAATAAATGAGTTGTCCATAAAAACTGCATCCCGATCAATGAGGGTTTCATAATCTAAATTTATATCAAACTTATCCTCCGCTGAAGTTACATTCGATGTGGCAATTATTTTTATATGTTTAGCCGCTTGTGAAATGGCTATCGATTGCTGTGCATATCTTTTCGAGTTTGTTAGAAACAAGAAATCGACATCAAATAGGGCAGGAATAAAATTAACGGAGAATACTATTGGCTTCTCCGTATTAATAAAAGCAATAATTTTTTCCTGATCACTGATCACACTTTTACCCGGGCCAATCAAAAGAACCTTTTTTTGATTAACGACGTTCTTGATTTTTAGATAATCGAGACTGTCATGACAACTGTTCTTCTGATAATCAACATAAAGAGACTCTATTAAATCCTTGTCGTAATTTAATTTTTTTGGACCTTTTTCTATTTTCTGTAGTATTTCATTCGCGGATTTTACTGACAATGTTTTCTTGTTGAGTAAATAAGAAACATAGTTCGGATGACAATCATTGGATGCTGCAATAAACGCTTTAAAAGAGTAACCCCAATTTAATTGTTTATGAAGATCCAAAACGGTTACATCAATCGCCTCCAAAAGTTGATTAATATCGTAATGGGTAATAAAATTTTCATTCATAAATGTAACCAATAGTTCTAATGGAGCATTACCTGCACCTTTACCCATCCCAAATATTGAGCCATCCAGTAACAGCTCTCTGGGTTTTTCACCGTGCATTCTTGCCAATTCCATGCAATTGGCAAAAGCCAACTGAAAGTTATTATGCGCATGAAATCCAATGCCAATATCAGGATCCAAGTTGGTGTCCAGAAACTTATAATAATGAATTAATGAATTAATATCCATTATGCCGTAGGTGTCGACAATTGAAAAAGCATAAGGTTTTAACTGGTTTAGCAGTTTAACAACTTCATCGAGCTTATCATCGGTATAGGTTGTAAAGGATACCCCTTGTGCAAATACTAAATATCCCAAATCTTTTAGTTTTTGACAATATCCTAAAGCGTCAAGCATCAATTCCATTTTGAAAATGACTCGTATCCCATCCAGGAAATTATCTTCACATTGCTCAATATTAGATATATCGCATGTTCCATAATCGATCATCGCCACAACTTTAGTATCTTTTTTATCCAGGTTACCCCATATTTGGTCAACAGATGAAGTATTTGGCATGATACTTCTGTTTATATCAAAGGGCCGACGATCATCGAGAAATCCAACTTCAATAAAATCTATACCGGAGGAGATACTTCGCTCAAATAAGTTTATTAAATTTTCATGGCCGAATTCCCAATCATTATTGTACCCTCCATCCCGGAGAGTGCAATCCAATAATTTAATATTCAAATTTTTATATTATAATTTCTGTTTATAATTATTTTTATAGCTTCCGAAAAAGAGATCTCATTCGTAAATCCGATAGCACGCTCGGTTTTAGCTACTGATGGATTTAATGAAACCTGTTTCGCTGAGTGAATATACCCATACATCAAAATACTGGAACTTTGAAGCAATAATTTCATCTCCTCGATATAATTTTTCAAAGGGCGGGTTTCTTTTGAAGCAATATTATAAACACCAAAACTAAAATCTGATTTATTTATCAAGTGGTTGCATAACCTGTAAATTTGTTTGGCACAATCTGATACATAAAGAAAATTCCAGTTCTGTGTACAACTACTTAATTCAATTTCCTCATTCTTCAGCATTTTATCTATCGCAGATAAGATTAATGTCCATGGTCTGTCATTTTCTCCAAATGTGCTGAATATTCGCAGGTGTAAATATTTTAAGACTAAAGAATTACATAGTTCAGAGCCTTCGTGTAATACTCGCAATTTCGCCTTCCCATATTCTACATAAGGATAGCAAGGAGTTTCTTCGGTTATCAGATCTGGTGCATCTCCATATTCAGCCTGCGATCCTGCTTCAACAAAAAGAGTACATCCACTCAATGAGGCTATTCTAATGGCTTCCAGGGCATAATCAACATTTAAACGCTGAAGCGCTTCATTATTTCGTCCTTCATGATCGGTATTTGTCCATGCTAAATGAATAAATACATCTGCCTGGATTGGAGAACCAAGAATATGGCTTAAATTTTGGAGGTCTGCATATATTACCTTCAGATTATTATCTAGTGGCAATCGTTTTATACGATCATTACCTTTACGGCAAATCGCGTAAACCTGATGGCCCAAGGATGTTAATTGTGTGCATAGTTCAATTCCGATCATTGAAGTAGCACCGGTTATAATGAAAGATATCATCCAGGGAATTTGATTACATCGATTTTTTTATTGCATACAATACCAGTTCCATTCCATAGTAACCATACTGCCTTAAATAAAAGGTATAGGATCCCAAACTTTGAATGAACAGGGGTATGGTCAGAATATCATCCGGTTTGTGATATAGGCAAATCGCTAAATCAGGGTTTAACTTTTTTATTAAATTGGCTCCCCCCTTTAATGCTTCCAATTCACTGCCTTCAATATCCATTTTTAAATAAGTGGATTTAGATAGTTCATTGATTAGTATATCGTCCAGCGCGACGCATTGGATATGAGTGCTTCCACCTTCATGAATGGTGCTTCCTTCATTGGCTCCTCCTCCGAAATTTAATAGTATATTCGAAGAATAAACTCCGCAAGGGTATAAAATCGCACTTAGATCATATTTTTTAATTTTCCCGGTTAACTCTGTAAAATTATTTAAATCAGGTTCAAAGGCATAGATTTTTTTAAATCCGATCTGTTGGTCAATCAGAATATCTAATGTGTCGCCATTATATGCTCCACAATCCACAAAATTATCAAATTCATTTAAAGGGATATCCTTTGAAAAATATTGATCGTGTATAGGATCAGGAGAAGGTAACATAGAATAAGAAAAATTTCTACGCGCCATAATTGTTGACGCAAAAATCTTACGACTTTTATTATCCTCAAAAAGTTTGCTGACTAATTCAATTTCTGACTTTTTATTTAAATATTCCAGATTATTACTGAGCCAAAACCAGTCGGTATTCTTTTTTTTAAGAAATGGATAAAATTCTATATATGAGATTACCTCATCAAAGCCCACTTGATTTAATTGAATTTTAATGGAGTCAAAATTAAACGCCCGGTTGAAAATTGAAACAATAACAAAGGTATTGTGTGTGTTAATTGATTCCTCAAACGGATTTAGGACATCCATTCCCTCAATGGCAATAGTTTTTGCTTTTGAATCCAAAAAAGCATAGATATTGATTTGACCTTTTATACTTTGATAAAGTGAAATTCCAATATTTCCTGCACCGTATAAATATACCTTTGAACTTTTAAGTTTTTCTCTAATGCTTTTCACCAATTTTTGTTTAACAGAGTTCCTGACTGTTCTGTAGAATTCAAACTAATCTAAATAATGATTAGGTTAGAAGACCCCGGTTTAGGTCAGAATATGAATTATTAGTTGTTTATTTTTTAGGTTAATATTTTTATCAGGAATTTGCGGATATTTCTGATGTTCCCTCACTAATTATTTAATAATGAATTTAGTAAATCTATTCAAGGGCAGGAATAATCAAAAATCGCACAATCCATTTAGGATGGACTGATTAATTTCAGTTTTATTTTTATTGTTTCCAGGGGATAGAAGTATTTTGAAAGCGTATAAAGGATAGCGAATTTAATGATACCCAGATAAAAATAGGGATAATACCAATAATTTTGAAATAGCTTCTTCGCAGCACCTTTTAGTTCAAATGAGTATATTGTATTTTTTGACGTTAAATAGTTAATTGTCGTGGGTATTAGGTAGTTTTTATACAAGCAAATCTTTTCCTTGTGAAAAATTCGAGGACTTAAATTGCCAGATTTGAGGTAATAGTCATATAGCTCTAAATAATTATCAATGAATATTTCATACATATTATAACCACCCTTGTGTTTCAAGGTATGAAATTTACAAATTTTTACATTGTAGATTATTACTTTTCTTCCTGAGTTGACTAATCGCAGGTAATTATCAGGGCACCACATGAATTTTTTGGCATATCGATCACGATCAATAATGGATAAAAAATCTTCTCTCCAAAATCCTGCCGTAAAAATCCAGGTGGTCCAAAAAGATGATTTCTGGACAAAACTATCCAAAGAATCACAATATATTATGCTGGTTTTGTCTCGAATATTATTGTTTGGAAAAAATAAAATTGGTTTTTCCGTTTTATTGGATTCAATAAATTGGATGAGATGATCCAGTTCACCTGAAATGAAGTAGGCATAGTCATTTAGAAATTTGATGAATGTTCCTGATGCCAATGAACCTGCTATTGGAAAATTATCATCGATTATACCTGTGTTTACCTGGTTTCTGTGATATATTATATTCTTATATTTTGCAGCGTATTTCTGAACAACTTCCTCGGTATTGTCTAAAGAGGCATTATCTGAAATGCAAATTTCTATTTGACCCACTAAAAAAGAGGTTTCTAAAACTAAACTGGCAAGTGTTTTATCTAATATTTCAGCTCTATTATATGTCGGAATGCATATCGAAACTAATATCTCGGACATGGTGTGTTTTTTTATTTTTAGTGTAGATTATATAGTTCAAAGGAATACTAACGAAGACCTCTATTGCGGTATAACCTAATTATAATACCAGACATTTCAATATATTATGCTGTTAATACTGTGGATTAAGGAGATAAAATTCCAACAGTTATGGCTTGGATGATTCGGGTTAAAGAGGTATTAAAAATGGCTCTGTCTGCACCAAATTCAGATAAAATACCTCTAAAGGATTTCAGCATAAATTAGCCGACCAAAATTTTGGCAGATAGTATAATTCCTTCACGTATCGTTGTTGTTGGTTTCCAATTTATTTGATGTTCTAATTTAGTGTTGTTCGATACAAAAACTAACTGATCACTTTCTCTGAAAGGAAGTTGATTATAATTCATTTTTATCTGGAAGATCTCCTCAAGTAATTTAAAAAGCTCGATTAAAGAGAGGCTATTCTCTATTCCACCACCAATATTAAAAGCTTGACCTTTGGTGAAGTCTATATTTTCTGATGCAGTAAAGTACAGTTTAATAACATCTGATGAATGAAGCACATCACGCACTTGCTTGCCATTTCCTGAGATTGTGAAAGGTTCTTTATTTGGTTTATTTTTTATTTCCAGGGCTTTCTGAATAAACCATCCTACCCAACCCTGATCGTATGTAGCGTGTTGATTTCCTCCATACATTGAGGAGTGTCTGAAAACTACCGTGCGAATACCAAATATTTTGTAATAATCGAGAAGAAACTGGTCGGCTGCCCCTTTAGAACATCCATAAGGTGTTGTGAAATTAAGCTTTAGATTTTCATCAAAACCTTCGGGGTATTCCCGGCAAAGGTATCGGGTCGTATTTTCATCGTAGGTCAGGTATTCCAAGTCACCGTAAACTTTATTGGTGGATGAATATAGGATAATGCTTTGAGCCGAATACTTTCTGACTGCTTCCAAGAGATTGTGGGTGCCAATGGTATTTGTCTCAAAATCCAATCGTGGGTTTTGGATGGAGGTAGTCATGGCTACCTGCCCGGCTAAATGAAAAATAACGTCAGGTTTAACTTCTTTTATTACTGTTTCTACATCGTTGTTGTTACGTATGTCGAAAGGATAGTATTTAAATTCACCTTGTTTTTTAAGCCAGTCCAAATTTAGTGAACTTCCAAAGCGGGTAAGGTTATCAAAAACAAACAATTCTTCGCCTCTCTTTAAGACCTCGGCGGCAAGATTTGAACCAACAAAACCACAACCACCGGTTATTAAATACCTCATTTTATACGAATTACACGAATTATGAACGAATTACACGAATGATGAACGAATTACACGAATGATGGCTTAAATTAATGGGCATTACATGTTAGTTGAAGTCCTTCTTTAAGCGTAGTTTTAGGTTTCCAGCCAAGGTTTAGCATAGCCTGGTTATTGGTTTCCGAATGCATTAGTTCATTTTTACGATAGGGAAGGGCTCCGAAATTTAAGATACTTGAACTTTTGGTAATCTCTTTAAGATAAATCATTAAATCTTTGATAGTGATTAATTGATTTGCTGAAACTATAAAATCAGTATAATTATCTCGAATGTATGATATTTGTTTTATTCCCGTTTGATAGGCAGCCACAATGTCATCAATAAATACGAAATCCCGTTTTTGTTCCCCCATTGTCAGATCGATGTTATCTTCATTTTTCTTTAGTCTTTCGATCATGGCACTAATAAAATTGGTAGCGCTAGAGCCTGGTCCATAAAAGTGCTCCAACTGCATATTTATCACCTTAATCTCATTTCGGCGTAAATATAACCATTCCTGAAAGTGCCTTTTTGTTAAGGCATAAGTACTTACATAACGGTCAACAACAGTATCTGTATTTATGAATAATGAACAATTGTTTTTGATTGCTTGATCTAAAAGTTCTAAAGGGTTAAACAGGTTGGCGTTTGCAATAGTTTGTACATCTTCATTTGACCTGCCATAAAAAGTCGCTGTATGTATAATGATATCTACCCTTTGGTCAGAAAATAGGGCATCGGGAATCCCCTTCTGGGCTTCATAGACTTTATAGTTGCAATTCTGAATGCGGTGGAGGTTTTCCAATGTATATTCCAGGCCTATAATGTTATATTCAACGGATAGTGCTTTTGCAAGATGGCTGCCAAGATACCCGTTGATGCCTGTTATTAAGATAGTCTTCATTTAATAGCGAATTTCACGAATTAGGACGAATTTCACGAATTCTACTCCCAATCATCTGTCAATATGTTTGCAATTGGTGCATCATTAGCTTGTAATGAATGCGTAAAGAACTTAATCATTATCGGTGGGCCTGAGATGAAATAGTTTGAATCAAGGCCGTTCTCTAAAAAGATTTGCGCGATATCAACAACTCCGTCAGTATTCTGGTAAAAATAAGTTACACAGGGTTGCACTGAGTTATCACAGAGTTTCACAGTGTTTAACTCAGACTGGTAAATATTGAATTCCTTAGACCGGAAACCAAGGTATATCTTTGGGTTTCTATATTCAGTGAAAGATTCGTGCGTAAAGAGCGAGAGGAAAGGGGTGATGCCTGTGCCTCCGGCGATGAAGACGGTATTTGCTTT
>CANJNY010000018.1 GCA_947475715.1 Prolixibacteraceae bacterium | reverse complement strand
TCCTCATCCCGAGAGTTCGGGATACGACCTACGGATTAATCCCGAAGTTTCGGGACCACTCTAACCAACTGCCTAAAAACAGAAAAGGCCAAAATCTTTCGATTTCAGCCTTTAAAGCTCCCCATCCCGAGAGTTCGGGATACGACCTACGGATTAATCCCGAAGTTTCGGGACCACTCTAACCAACTGCCTAAAAACAGAAAAGGCCAAAATCTTTCGATTTCAGCCTTTAAAGCTCCTCAGGTAGGACTTGAACCTACGACCTACGGATTAACAGTCCGCCGCTCTAACCAACTGAGCTACTAAGGAATAATATTTTTAAATCTAATAAGAACTTTTATTTGAAAATTCCTACAGATTAATCCCGAACTTTCGGGACCGCTCTAATCCCGAATTTTCGGGAAGCTACTAAGGAATTTTTATTCTTTTGCTTTGTCATGTATTTCTTTCAAAGCGTTGCAAAAGTAGTAAGTTTTTCAGAAATCTAAAATATATTTGTAAAATTATTCGAAAAAAATTGACAAAATGGGAAATTTGAAGATATTGGGAATCGGAAATGCACTGATGGACATCCTGGTGCTGCCTGAAGATGATCAGATAATCAATGGTCTAGATCTTCCAAAAGGGGGGATGACCCTCGTCGATGGGGATCTCTCGGCCAGAATTCAAAAGGAGATTTCACATCTTAATATTAAGATTGCTACCGGGGGGTCGGTGGCAAATGCCATTAATGGAATCGCTGCAATGGGTGCTGAATGCGGATATGTGGGTTCAATTGGTTCTGATGACCTTGGTGGCTTATTTAAGAACGAGATGGTTAAACGGGGTATTGGCGTCGTCCTAAAGGAAATTGAACTTCCAACTGGCCGTGCAGTCGGATTTGTGAGTCCTGACGGTGAACGGACTTTTGCTACTTATCTGGGGGCAGCTGTCGAGATGGGCCCGGATGACATAACGGAAGATCTTTTTTCAGGCTATGACTTGTTCTTTATCGAAGGATATCTCGTATTTAACCATGCTTTGATTATGGCTGCAGCTTCAGCCGCAAAGGCTGCCGGTTTGGCAATCGCCCTTGATCTGGCAAGCTTCAATGTTGTAGAGGCAAATATGGATATACTCAATGAACTTGTGGATAATTATATCGATATTGTTTTTGCAAATGAGGAGGAGGCAAAATCGTTTACCGGCTTAGTGCCTGAAGCGGCGCTTGAAAATCTGGCAGGTCGTTGCGATATTGCAGTAGTTAAGGTTGGGAAGGAGGGCGCTTTTGTTCAGCAAGGTTCTCAGAAATGGCATATCCCTACAATCAAGGGGGCAATCGTGGTGGATACCACCGGGGCAGGGGACTTCTTTGCGGCTGGATTCCTTTCCGGATTAGCTGCCGGCCATCACCTCGAAAAATGCGGAATGATCGGTGCATTATTGGCAGGAGAAGTAATTCAGGTCGTAGGTGCTGAATTGGACGAAAGCCGATGGGTGGCAATAAAAAAACAGGTAGAATTGCTTTAGGCAATTTTACCTGTTTTAACGCGTAATCAAATTTATTGTTCTTAATCCTGCTAACCTGCAATCAACAGAAAATAGTTTTTCTTCCCTTTTTGCACCAACAGGTATTTATCTCCTATCAGCTTTGAAGTATTAATCTCCTCTTCAGGAGTTTCTACCTTAACTTTATTCACAGCTACTCCGCCACCGGCAATCGTGCGGCGTGCTTCCCCTTTTGATGGAAATATAGCCGTTTTTTCAGCTACCAGATCAATAATATTTATACCTGACTGGAGATCTGATTTGGATATTATGAATTGCGGAACTCCTTCAAAGACCGATAAAAAGGTTGCTTCATCCAATTTGCGTAAGGTTTCTTCAGTACCTTTCCCAAAAAGTATTTCGGAAGCTTCAACGGCCAGATTATAGTCGGCTTCAGAGTGCACCATACATGTGACCTCTTTTGCAAGCACCTTTTGAAGCTGGCGTAAATGTGGAGCCGGCTGGTGTTCCCCGATCAGCTGATTGATCGTATCCTGAGGCAAAATAGTGAAGATCTTAATATATTTTTCTGCATCTGCATCCGATGTGTTTAGCCAGAACTGGTAAAACTGGTATGGAGAGGTTCTTGCCGGGTCAAGCCAGACATTGCCCGATTCCGTCTTTCCGAATTTAGTGCCATCTGCCTTTTTAATCAGCGGGCAGGTGAGTGCCCACGCTTCACCGCCTCCCTTTCGGCGGATAAGCTCTGTTCCGGTAGTGATATTTCCCCATTGGTCCGATCCTCCCATTTGCAGCTTGCAATTTTTTGTTTCATACAAGTGGAGAAAATCGGTTCCCTGAACAAGTTGATAGGTAAACTCAGTAAATGACATTCCGGTAGCACCACTTTCAGGATCAAGCCGTTTCTTTACCGAGTCCTTTGCCATCATATAATTAACGGTGATGTGCTTGCCAATGTCCCTGATAAAGTTTAGAAAGGTGAACTCCTTCATCCAGTCATAATTGTTGACCATCTCTGCTGCATTTACAGCCTCTGAATCAAAATCAAGGAATTTTGAGATCTGAATTTTTAAACACTCCTGGTTATGCCGCAAGGTGCTCTCATCCAGAAGATTACGCTCTTGTGACTTGCCCGAGGGGTCACCAATCATCCCTGTTGCACCACCCACCAGAACGATAGGTTTATGTCCCGCAAGCTGGAAATGTTTAAGCATCATCACCCCTACCAGGTGTCCGATATGGAGTGAGTCAGCTGTTGGATCAATCCCAACATAGGCTGATGTAACCTCTTTCTTCAACTGTTCTTCGAGTCCGGGCATCATATCATGAATCATTCCCCGCCAGGTTAATTCTTCAACAAAATTCATGTGCTATTGTAATTTAGTAATTATCAAAAAGTAATCTCAGCAATGTTTCAATTTTAAAGGGGTTATCGGGCATCCAACCAATCCGATACCGGGTACAGAGTCTGAAGATCGGCAAAGATACAACTTTTTAGCACGTCGGTATCCGGAAGTAAGGTCTGAATCACCAGGTAATAATTTATCGGATAAATAGCGTAACTTCGTAACTTCAATACCGAAAATATGAAGAAATCACGACTTAAAATCAAAGAATTACTCCTTATTATACTTGGCGTATTTATTTCACTTAACGGAGAATCACAACATCGGCTAGTCCTTCTTCATCCGACAGTGAGTAATATTGAGAGTATCTTGTGGATGGTTGAAAATAAGATTATTGATATTCCAGGGGTAGAGTTACTAGGAGTGTATTCTGCCCGGGAGGAATATGATTATTCTGCCTCAGAGAATTATATCAAGGGACATCATTCGGGTAATTACCAGCTTCAAAAAATGGAAGGGGCAATAAAACCCGATGAGATTTTTCGTGAAAACAGTTGTACTGCTGCTTTTCGCAAATTATTTGAAGAGTCTGATGCGATACTTTTCTTTGGAGGTCCCGATATCCCGGCAGCCATTTATGGAGAAAAGCAAAATTTGCTAACCGTGGTAACAGATCCGAATCGCCATTATTTTGAAACTTCATTTTTCTTCCATCTGATCGGAGGTAGCCGAAATCCAATGTTTAAACCGTTCTTATCAGATCGTCCGGATTTTATTATTCGCGGTTTTTGCCTCGGGATGCAAACTATGAATGTTGCAGCCGGAGGAACCTTACTACAGGATATTCCAACTGAATGTTATCATAAAAACACGTTGGAAGGGACTGCTGAATTGCCTGTTAATAATCAGCACCGCAGTTCTTTGGCACCACAATATCCGCTGGAAGATTTGTTTGGCGGGATTTTTCATCAGATCAGGTTTACCCGGAGAGGTTATTTTCATGAGCTTTTTACAAATCCAGAAGCTGTTTTCCCACTGGTGTTAAGTGCCCATCATCAGGCTGTAGGCAGAAAGGGGGCAGCTCTGGATGTAATTGCGATATCCATGGATGGCAAGATTGTTGAGGGGTTGCAACATGCCATTTATCGAAATGTTGTGGCTGTTCAGTTTCATCCGGAGCCAGCTTCGATTTATCAGCCTCAAACTCAATTTGCCACTGTTCCGGGGAAATCATTTTCTCCTTACGAGCTGTTAAACCAATCGAATAGTTTAGCCTTTCATAAGCTTTTTTGGAGTGATTTTTCCGCAAAGATTGAAAAAAGTCGACGATTACCATAATATGGTGCAGGCAATTTACTAAATCAGTGCATTCTTTGTTTGAGTTTCGGGAAGTTTTGCTTTTTCCACTTTAAGGAATGGAAGTACTCCGGGGGCGATATTTTCAATTGGGCCATAAAATTTAGATTCAGCTTTTGCTTTTCCAGGAATTATTGGCCTGGTGAAATTTTCAATCTTAACGATTATCAGCATCAGTATACTAAGGATAAAGGCGGCTTTTATGATCCCGAATACAGCTCCCGCTAACCGACTAAATATACTTAAGGCAATAGCTCGTACAAATTTTTCAGTAAGGGTTGCAACCAGATGAATTACTAATACTACAAAAATAAAGATAAGAATAAAGGCTACAACACGCATCATGTCAGTACTCCAGTCTAAATATTTGGATAATGTTTGCTGGACAAATCCCGAGAATTCGACAGCAGCCCATATTCCAAGGATAAGCGATGCAACAGAGGCTAATTCGACAAAAAAACCTTTTATAAATCCGTTGATTGCAGCAGCAACCAGAATTACAGCAAGAACGATATCAATCACATTCATACGAAAATAAATAGGTTTAATTAATTCAATATTATTTAGTCAACTATCTTTTTGTCAGGCTGTTAGGTAGCGAAGGTCTCTTCTTTTTATGGTGCTGGGTATTGAATATGGTTTTCATGAGAATAAAATTCTAAATTTGTCGCAATAAATTTCTTATATTTATCATATCAACCGCACCTATTTTGCGGAAAGGTACGAAATTTCATCGGAATAAAACTAATCAGTATTGGGCATGACTATTGTTAATTCAATTTTCAACTGGATCAATTATAAACGAATTTACGAAATCGATCTTTATCGGGAACATGCCAGAGAGATACAGCAAGAGGTGCTCTTTAACTTACTCAATACTGCAAAGGGTACTGAATGGGGTGAGCAGTATGATTATGGCACTATCAGATCGTGGGAGAGTTACAAAGAGAGGGTACCGGTAACGCGGTATGAAATTCTTGAGCCGTTGATAAACCGCATGATTCAGGGGGAGAAGAGTGTCCTCTGGCCTGGAGTTATGAAATGGTTTGCCAAGTCATCAGGGACAACTAACGCTAAGAGTAAATTTATCCCTGTTTCAAAAGAGTCGCTTGACGATTGTCATTTCAGAGGAGGAAAGGATGTGCTGGCAATTTATTATCGCAATTATCCGGAAGCATCACTGCTTTCAGGTAAAAGCCTTACACTTGGCGGCAGTCATCAGTTAACAAACCTGAGCAATAAAACCTGTTATGGTGATCTAAGTGCGATTATGATTGAGAATCTCCCGTTTTGGACAGATTTTCATAGGACTCCCCCAACTGAGATAGCGCTGATTCCGGAGTTTGAGGAGAAGATTGCCCAAATCACCAGGACATCAATTCACGAAAATGTCACCTCTTTGGCAGGAGTTCCTTCGTGGTTTTTAGTTTTATTGCGTTATATCCTTGAATATACCGGTAAATCGAATATATCCGAAATCTGGCCGAATCTCGAATTGTTTATTCACGGTGGTGTTTCTTTTGAGCCGTATAGATCACAATATAATCGGATTATCTCTTCCGGAAAGATGAATTATATGGAAACATATAATGCGTCGGAGGGGTTCTTTGCCATACAGGACGATCCCGCAAGTTCAGATATGCTCCTTATGTTGGATTATGGTGTTTTTTACGAGTTTATACTTGCGGGTCAATCTGAGGAAAAGTATCCGGTGGCAATTCCGCTGTGGGAAGTCGCAATCGGGGTCAATTATGCAATGGTAATCTCTACCAATGGAGGTCTCTGGCGTTACATGATAGGAGATACTGTTATGTTTACCTCTCGCGATCCGTATAAAATAAGGATTACCGGACGGACTAAACATTTTATCAATGCCTTTGGGGAGGAGATCATTATTGATAATGCAGAAAGAGCAATCAAACAGGCCTGTGCAGGAACAGGGGCTATAATAAGCGATTATTCAGCCGGTCCGATTTTTATGGCTGAAAATCAGGCAAAAGGGGCTCATCAATGGCTGATTGAATTTAATACTCCGCCGGATGATATGGATAAATTCACCGCCATTCTGGATCAGGAATTACAAAGTCTGAATTCAGACTATGAAGCTAAAAGGTATAAAAATGCCACGCTTGAAAAGCCTCATGTGGTTGCTGTAGCAGATGGCACCTTTTTGGAATGGATGCGTGAAAGGGGTAAAGTTGGAGGGCAGAATAAAGTTCCACGACTTTCAAATACACGGGAATTTATCGATGGTTTACTTCGGATTAATGAAAATATTGAACTAAAATCTAAGTGCGGATGAAAAAGAATGCCACACCAATGCATATTGCTATAGCCGGGAATATCGGAGCCGGAAAAACAACATTAACCGCGATCCTCTCCAAACATTATGGATGGGAAGCTCATTATGAAGATGTAGAGGGAAATCCTTACCTGAACGATTTTTACCACGATATGCAACGGTGGTCGTTTAATTTGCAGGTTTATTTCCTAAACAGACGGTTTAGCCAGATTCTCGATTTCCGCAATTCGGGAAAAACAGTTATACAGGATCGGACAATCTATGAAGATGCCGAAATATTTGCTCCTAACCTGCACAATATGGGGTTAATGAGTACCCGTGATTTTGAAACATATCACAATATTTTTGATCTGATGGGAAAGCTTATTCAAACTCCGGATCTGATTATCTATCTGCGCGCCTCAATTCCTACACTGGTTCAACAGATTCAAAAAAGAGGGAGAGATTATGAGGATACTATCCGGCTCGATTATCTGAAACAGCTGAATCAGCGTTATGAAGCATGGGCCACACGCTACCAATCAAGCAAAATTCTGATTATTAATGTTGATGAGCTTAATTTTGCGGAGAATAAGGAAGATCTCAGCAAAGTTATTGATCGGATAGATGCACGTTTACACGGACTTTTTTAATGGTTTAATTGCTTTAATGACTTCTTTGTTAGCTTCAAACACCGGCTTTTATCATTTTTTGTTTTCAAAATAATTCGTACGATTATACCCGAATTGCAGGCTGCCCATATACGGCACCGCATGCAATGGCGCAGGTCATTAATCAGGTAGATTATTATGAATATAGGAGTAAAAAATTCCCCGGCTAATTTTTGTTTTGGAGAAGATATTCTTACTGTAGGATTGGCACTTCAAATGGCATCAGGTCAGGTTGTTGGTTCGTTAAGCAGAGCAGCATGTGAGCGGATTGCAGCAAGCCGCAGGATTGTTAATGCAATTGTTTCGAATCATGAAATTGTTTACGGCATTAACACCGGCTTTGGCCCCCTTTGTACGAAGATTATCTCAGAGAACGACACCCGGAAATTGCAGCTGAACCTGCTGAAAAGTCATAGTGTAGGGGTTGGTGATCCCATTGATCCTGAATTGGCCAGGCTGATGATGATCCTCAAAGTTCATGCTTTGGCAAAAGGTTATTCAGGAATTGCTATTGAAACCCTTGAACGGATTATATGGCATATCAACGAGAATATTATCCCTGTGGTTCCATCACAGGGTTCGGTTGGAGCTTCAGGCGATCTGGCTCCGCTTGCCCATCTTTTCCTCCCATTGACAGGTCACGGAAAAGTTCATTATAAAGGGAAGATTGTTGAAATGGCTTCTCTTCACCATAAATTCGCAATGGCCCCGTTGGAGCTCGGAGCGAAAGAGGGGCTTGCCTTAATAAACGGAACGCAGTTTATAGCATCTCATGCCGTTAAAGTAGTTCAGCGGTTGCAGAATTGTCTCGACAATGCCGATTTGATCGCGGCGATGAATCTTGAGGCTATGCTTGGCTCTGTAAAAACATTTTCTCCGGAACTCCATGCTTTGAGGCCGTACCAGGGTACCATCTATGTGGCAGAGCGGATGTTAATGATTATTGGAGATTCTCAAATTGTTCAGTCCCATAAGAACTGCTCACGTCTTCAGGATCCTTACTCATTACGTTGTATTCCCCAGGTTCATGGTGCGTCCCGCAATGCATGGCTTCATCTGAAAGAACTCCTTCATATTGAATTAAATTCGGTGACTGATAACCCCATTCTGCTGGAAGATGGTCGCTCAATCAGTGGGGGTAGTTTTCACGGTCAACCGCTGGCAATGGCTCTGGACTATGTGACTGTTGCCGCTGCTGAATTGGGCAATATCGCCGATCGCCGCATTTACCTCTCCCTGAATGATTCAATTGAAGGTTTACCAAAACTTTTGATGCGTGAAACAGGATTGAACTCGGGGTTCATGATTCCCCAATATACCACCGCAGCTCTGGTAAGTGAAAATAAAAGTTTCTGTTTTCCGGCCAGTGCAGATAGTATTCCCACCTCACTGGGGCAGGAAGACCACGTTAGTATGGGATCGATCAGTGGACGAAAGGCCCTTATGGTCATTGATAATCTCGAGAAGATCCTTGGAATTGAGCTTTTTTGCGCTGCACAGGGATTTGATTTCCGAAAACCGCTAAGGTCAGGCGGAATCATCGATGGTTGTCATTCAGCAGTTCGCAAAATGATTCCTTTTGCTGAATCGGATCATATCATGTCTGAGGAAATGAATAAAGCTATTCAAATGGTCAGGAAGGGCACCTTGATTGATATCTCCAATAAGGTGGCAAAGCGGTTGAAAATCAATCTAAAAAATGAACATCATGAACTTTTCGGAATTTATTGAAAAATTCGCAACTCATCCCAATTATTGCGCTCCAACGGGCACCGGATTACACGCAAAATCGTGGCAGACTGAGGCGGCATTGCGTATGTTGCTGAATAATCTGGATCGGCATGTGGCAGAAAATCCCGAAGAGTTGGTTGTATATGGAGGAACAGGCCAGGCTGCCAGAAATCCTGAAGCATTATTGCAGATTATTAAATGTTTACTTGAATTGGATGAGAATCACAGTTTATTGGTTCAGTCGGGCAAAGCGGTTGGGATTGTAAGAACTCACCCTGAAGCGCCACGGGTTTTTATTGCCAATAGTAATCTCGTACCCAAATGGGCTACCTGGGATCATTTTGAGAAGCTTAGGAGTGAAGGGCTGATGATGTACGGTCAGATGACTGCCGGAAGCTGGATTTATATTGGTTCTCAGGGGATCCTTCAGGGGACTTTCGAAACTTTTGCTGCATGTGGCACCAAGTATTTCAACGGAGTTATGAAACATAAACTTATCGTTTCCGGAGGGTTAGGTGGCATGGGCGGAGCTCAGCCACTTGCTGCAACGATGACAGGGGCCACTTTTCTGGGAGTCGATATCGATCCGGAAAGGATTAAGAAACGGGTTGAATCGGGATATATCGACTTTATTTCATACACTTATACTGAAGCGAAAGAGCTGGTATTGAAAGCTAAAAGGGATGGAATGGCCATCTCGGTAGGATTGGTTGGTGATATCGGTGATACCCTCGAGCTATTGCTTAATGACGGAATTATTCCGGATGTAGTTACCGATCAGACTTCAGCACATGACCCTTTGTACGGATATGTTCCAAATGGTTTGACACTTGAAGCTGCGAGGATCCTGCGCAAGGTTGCCTCAGTAGAATATAAGAATTTGTCACTCAAAAGTATGGCCCGCCATGTAGGATTTATGCTTGAGATGCAACAGTTGGGGGCTGTGGTTTTCGATTATGGGAATAATCTGCGTGAAATGGCTCTTGAGGGTGGTGAAAAAAATGCGTATAATTATAACGGATTTATTCCCGAGTTTATCCGTCCGCTTTTCTGTGACGGCAAAGGCCCCTTTCGATGGGTTGCCTTGTCGGGCAACCCGGAAGATATCCGGATTACCGATCAGGCTATGATACAGGCTTTTCCGGATAATATACAGCTGATTAGGTGGTTGCAGAAGGCCGAAGAGCGGGTCGAATTTCAGGGACTTCCTGCAAGGATCTGTTGGCTGGGAATGGGAGAACGGGAAAAGGCAGGGATATTGCTAAATAATCTGGTAAAGGAAGGGAGAGTAAAGGCTCCAATTGTGATTGGACGCGATCATCTTGATTGTGGATCAGTAGCATCGCCAAACCGGGAAACCGAAAGTATGCTTGACGGAAGTGATGCAGTATCAGACTGGCCGCTGCTGAACCTGATGGCCAATACTGGCGGAGGTGCAACATGGGTTTCATTCCACCACGGTGGTGGGGTAGGGATGGGGTATTCACAGCATGCCGGTATGGTTGTCGTTGCAGATGGAACACAGCGAGCCGAACAATGTATCCGAAGAGTTCTTTACAACGATCCTGCGCTTGGTATTTTCCGGCATAATGATGCAGGGTATGTGAAAGCTCAGCAGAATATGAAAGTATTTAACCTTGATTTTTAACCGTTTAGTGCATAATATAACTAATCATGATAAAGAACAGATTAATCGGTCCTTTTACGCAGCTGCTTACAATGGACCATATTCCATTAGGGGGAAGTTTAAAGGATAATCAACTTGAAATAATTCCTGATGGTGGTTTAGTTGTTTGTGAAGGGAAGATTGTGAAAGTTGGAAATTACGATCTTCTTGGCGATGAGTTTGGAGATCGGAATACCGTTATAGATTATATCGAACATGATATGGTTGTAATACCTGGAATGATTGATCCCCATACTCATATTTGCTGGGCCGGAAGTCGGGCAAATGATTACGCTCTCCGGTTGGCAGGTAAAAGTTATCTTGAGATAGCACTTGGTGGTGGGGGTATCGGAGATACCGTTCAAAAAACCAGAGTGGCAACAGCTGTGGAGCTTGAGGCCTCCCTGACTGAACGGGCAATCACCTATTTACGAAATGGTGTTACGACCATTGAGGTTAAAAGCGGGTATTGCCTGAATACTGAAGGAGAGCTTAAACTGCTTGAGGTTATCGGTAAAGTAAACAAAAAACTCTCCGTTGATCTCATTTCAACCTGTCTTGCTGCACATATTAAACCTGCAGATTATCCGGGAACTCAATCTGAATACCTGCAAAATATTCTATTCGAATTACTTCCTGAAATTAGAAAACGGAATTTGTCAAACCGAATTGATATCTATATTGATAAAGGTGCATTTACCACTTCTGAAGCGCAGCTCTATTTAAAGCATGCAAAAAATATGGGTTTTGATCTCGTGATCCACGGAGATCAATTCACGGAAGGAGGGGTAGCGGTGGCTTGTGAGCTTGGAGCGCTATCGGTTGATCACCTCGAGATGATCAATGATCATGAAATTAAACTATTAGCTCAATCCAATGTTATTCCTATTGTCCTGCCAGGCTCATCGCTCGGTTTGGGTGGGCGCTTTGCTCCGGCCCGGAAACTTCTGGATGCGGGATGTTCGCTCGCTATTGGTTCAGACTGGAATCCGGGCTCGGCACCAATGGGAGATTTATTGCTCCAAACTGCCCTTCTGGGTATCTTTGAAAAAATGACAATGGCTGAATCGTTGGCAGGAATTACCTTCAGAGCTGCCCGTGCACTTGGCTTAACCGATCGGGGTGCATTAAAGGGAGGAAATCTGGGTGATATGGCTGGATTTCCTGTTGCAGATTTTCGCGAGATTATTTATCACCAGGGAAGTTTAAATCCTTCGGTAGTCTGGAAAAGGGGAGAACGGGTCTCTTTCTGAGGGAGAGACTTTGTGTAAGCGGAAGAAAGGACGATCATACAACTGCACGACAACACGGTGGTACGACCACTTGTGAGGTCATGAAATTGTTTGAAGAAATAAACTAAAAACAAATTAACGAAGGATGAAACAACTTATAGAATGTGTACCTAATTTTTCGGAAGGGCGCGATCTTTCCGTCATAAAGCAAATAACCGATGTTATTGAGGCTGTTTCTGGTATTCGACTTCTTAATGTTGATCCGGGGTATGCGACAAACAGAACAGTTGTCACCTTTGTAGGGGAACCGGCGCAGGTTGTTAAAGCTGCTTTCATGGCCATACAACGGGCATCTGAACTCATCGATATGCGTCATCATAAAGGGGAACACCCGCGGTTTGGAGCCACCGATGTTTGTCCTTTTGTTCCGGTGTCGGAGATCACAATGGCAGAGACGGTCAGCTTTGCCCGGCTTCTGGCTAAGCGGGTCGGAGATGAACTTTCAATTCCAGTCTATTGCTACGAATCTGCGGCATATGAGCAAAAGAGGGAGAGTCTGGCTAATTGCAGAGCCGGTGAATATGAAGGGTTACCTGAGAAGTTAAAATCGGCAGATTGGAAACCCGATTTTGGCCCCTCGATGTTTAATGAACGTTCAGGAGCGGTTGCTATCGGAGCCCGAAATTTTCTGATCGCCTATAATATTAATTTGAATACCAGCTCTGTCCGCCTTGCCAATTCAATTGCCTTTGATGTTCGGGAGACGGGTCGAATTCAAAGGGAAGGGGATCGGGTAAACGGAAAAATTATTAACGATGCATTCGGTGAACCGGTTCGAATTCCCGGAACTTTGAAAAAAGTACGGGCTATAGGCTGGTTTATAAAAGAGTATGGCATCGCCCAGATTTCGATGAATCTGATCGACATCACTACAACCCCTGTTCACGTTGCGTTTGATGAGGTTTGCGAACGTGCCCGCGACCGCGGAATCAGGGTTACCGGATCCGAATTGATCGGAATGATTCCTCTGCAGGCATTGCTTGATGCGGGAACCTATTTTCTTCGAAAACAGCATCGCTCAGTTGGAATTCCTGATCGTGAGATCATTAGAATAGCAGTAAAGTCATTGGGACTTGATGAATTAGCCCCTTTTGATCCTGAAAAGAGAGTGATTGAATACCTTCTTGAAAACAGGATAAATCCCTTGATTAATTTGTCTTTATCTGAATTTTTACACCAGACTGCTTCCGAGTCTGCAGCTCCCGGTGGTGGTTCGGTCGCAGCTTATGTCGGGGCATTGGGAGCATCCTTAGGGACTATGGTCGCCAACCTCTCTGCCCAAAAGCGTGGTTGGGACTGCCGGTGGGAAGAGTTTTCAGATTGGGCGTTAAAAGGGAAGAAAAATTATGAAGATTTACTAACGCTCGTTGATCAGGATACCGGGGCCTTTAACCGGGTCATGGAGGCATTCCAGCTTCCCAAAGTGACAACAGAAGAGGTCAGTGCAAGGAGAGATGCGATACAATCGGCTACTTTAAGCGCGATGGATATTCCTTTGCGGGTGATGCAAACCGCTTATGAATCAATGGATGTAATCGAAGCAATGGCTGAAGCCGGAAATCCAAATTCGATAACTGATGCCGGAGTTGGAGCACTTTGCGCCTGGTCGGCTGTTTCGGGTGCATACCTTAATATTCTGGTAAATGCAATAGGAATTACAGATAAAGAATCTATTGCCCGATTGCTCAATGAGGCAGAGCAGTTGGAATCATTGGCAAGCAAAAGGAATACCAGAATTCAGAATCTTGTTCGGATAAAATTAAAAGGATAGTAATTCGCTTCAATGCAATACAATTTTTTTCTTAAATAGATTCTTTCCCTATTCAGCCTCATTGTTTGATTGAAAGAACAAAAGGTGCCTCCTAATTGTATTATTTAAAACTATTCTGAACTGTGCTGGATAAAATTATCTTTGCAGAGAAATTTTTAATAAATGTATTCAATTCGGGGAGTAAAATATTGGGCAAGTAAATTATTGCAACTAATACTGCTGGTACTCTTTATTGGGTATTACGGAAGTATTACCTTTTTTCCCCATTCCCATAACGTTAATGGGGTAACAATCGTTCACTCGCATCCCTATAAGAGTGAGAAGGGGAGTGATCCTTTGAGACTCCCTCATACCGATAAAGAGATAATGCTTATTCAGGCATTGTCATTGTTTATTACCGGATCCTTTGTGATCTGGTTTTTGGTTTTAATTCTTAAATCGGTTTTACAAAAGAGCATTATACCGTTATCTTTTGATGGTTATGCTGAACCCGGCGGTTATATTAACTATGCTCTTCGTGCCCCTCCCATTGACATGATTCCCGTAAAATATAGCAGTAAGTAATATTATTGGAGTAAGTTATCGTTCATCCCTTTTTTCACCCTTTGAGGGATTGTAGTATAGTTCAAAAACAATTTATAATGAAGAGATTATTTTATATTGGAATCGCATTTATTGCCATTTCATGTCATAGCAAAACCGAATCGGGCAGTTCAGTAAATTATGTTATCAAAGGAGATACTATTTTTATTCCTGCCAATTCCAATTTAAACGGAAAAATAAAAACAAAAGTAGTTAGTTCTGTGCCGTACCGTCATAAAAAATCGGCTTCTGGTATTGTAAAAGCGATCCCCAACAACTATGCACAGATTGCCAGCCCATTTTCGGGGCGGATTATCAGATCCTTTATTCGTCTTGGGCAACGTGTTTCGGTAAATGCGCCCATTTTTGAGATTAGTGCACCTTCCTTTTTTGATGCAGGAAAAGCTTATTCGCAGTCGAAACAGGAGATGGAACTTGCAGATAAGAATCGGCGAAGACAGCAGGATCTACTGAAGAATGGCGTTGGTATTCAGAAAGATATGGAAGAGGCGGAGGTAAGCTATGAGCTGAGTAAACGCGATTACGAAAATTCAATTGCCAGTCTTAATGTCTACCATGTCAATCCTGCCGATATGATTCTGGGCCAGCCCCTCGTTGTCCGTTCTCCAATTGCAGGGGAGGTAATTGCGGACAATATTGTTATTGGCCAGTATGTACGGGATGATGCAGGACCAATCGCACTTGTTGCAGAACTGAGTAAATTGTGGGTGGTTGGGCAGTTGAAAGAGAAAGATATCAGTGCCATTCATGAGTCGGATGAAGTGGAGATTGAAGCAGCCGGAATGCCGGGGCTGATTATTCCCGGTGTGGTTTATCATATCAGTGAAATGCTTGATGAATCGACCCGTTCAGTGGAAGTATTTGTTGAATGTGAAAATAAAGGGCATAATCTCAAACCAGGAATGTATGCAACGGTACAATTTACCGAAAAGGCAGATAATTCGATCCTGATACCGACAAGTGCAGTACTGCAATTGGAGGAGAGCAGCTTTGTATTTGTAAAGACCAGGAACTCCGGCTATTTAAAAAAATTAATCAGCACCTCGGGGACCGATAACGATAAGGTAATCGTTAAATTGGGACTAAATATTGATGAAGAGATTGTTACGGAGGGAGCTTTTTATTTAATTGAAGCTAAATAGTCGGTTATGCATGGAATAATATTAATGGCCATCCGCAAGCGATGGATGATGGTGGCACTGTTCTTTCTGATCTGCATGTTAGGGTTTTATTCCTGGAAACAACTGTCGGTAGAAGCCTATCCCGATATAGCAGATGTTACCGTTCAGGTTATTACCCAGGTCCCGGGCCTTGCCGCGGAAGAGGTGGAACAACAGGTTACTATACCTATTGAACGTCAACTGAATGGATTACCTGGCGTGCATGTGATGCGAAGCAAAAATACATTTGCATTGTCAACAATTATTATGGTTTTTGATGATAAAGTTGAAGATTATTGGGCGCGCCAAAGGGTTCAGGAGCGGTTAGCAACGATAACTCTTCCTTATGGTGCAGTTCCCGGATTAAATGTATTAACTTCTCCAACAGGTGAAATCTTCAGGTATATTATTGAGAGTAAGAATCATGATATCAGGGAGTTAACAGATCTTCACAAATGGGTTATTATTCCCCGCCTGAAGCAGGTGACCGGAGTTGCAGATGTAAATAACTTTGGTGGGATAACGACCCAGTTTCAAATTGAGATAGATCCGGTGAAATTAGAGCAATATGGGCTTACCTTGTCTGATGTATCCAATAAAATTGGTCAGAATAATATCAATGCCGGAGGAAGTATGTTATACCGGGGTGATCTGGGATACGTTATTCGGGGTATTGGGCTCGTTCAGAATCTGCATGATCTTGGGGAGATCGTTGTAAAAACCGAAAATGGTGTCCCCGTTTATATTAAGGATCTCGGTGACTTAAAATATGGTAGTATCGAGCGGAAAGGGACTCTGGGATTTTCTGACAAAAAGAGGGATTATTCTGAAAGTATCGAAGGTAATGTGCAAATGCTTAGGTATGAGAATCCATCAAAGGTCATTGAACAGATTCATATCGCAGTTGCAGATCTAAACCGCAATATCTTGCCTGAGGGGGTTACAATTCACCCATTTTTAGATCGCAGCGATCTTGTAAAGACAACATTAGATACGGTGTCGCATACCCTCCTCGAAGGAATCCTTCTTGTTGTGTTTGTATTGATTATTTTTCTTGGAAGCTGGCGTGGTGCATTGCTTGTAGCTATAACCATACCCGTGGCGTTGTTGATCGCCTTTGGATTGATGTTGGTTACCGATATTCCGGCAAATCTTCTTTCACTGGGAGCTATCGATTTTGGGATTATTGTGGACGGAGCAATCGTGATGATGGAGACGATACTCAAGAAAAGGGAAGACCACCCCGATTTAGTCTTTGAAGAAAAATCAATCGTTGATCGGGTGCTCGAGGTCGCAAAGCCTGTTTTCTTCTCCTCAGTGATCATAATCACAGCTTATTTGCCACTTTTTGCTTTTGAACGGGTTGAGAAAAAACTCTTCACGCCAATGGCTTTTACCGTTGGGTATGCCTTGTTAGGTGCACTAATGGTCGCCCTTTTCCTAATCCCCGGACTGGCCTATGTGCTCTATAAAAGGCCGCAGAAGACTTTTCATAATAAGTGGCTTGAGAAAATAACCATTAGCTATAAAAGGCAAACAGCGCAAATTATGGCACGCCCTAAATCGGTCTTTTCACCGCTGGCTTTAGTTCTGATTGGTGCAATTATCCTTACAATTACTGTTGGAAAAGATTTTCTGCCACAACTTGACGAAGGATCTCTGTGGTTACAGGTACAGCTCCCTCCGGGTATCTCAATCGATAAATCAAAGGAAATGAGTGACACATTACGTCATCGGCTGATAAAATATGATGAGGTCTCGCATGTAATGTTTCAGACGGGACGTGATGATCAGGGGGTTGATCCGTTCTCGTTATCTCATATTGAATGCTCCATTGGACTAAAACCCTATGGGGAATGGAAAAATGGTAAGCGAAAAAGCGAGTTAGTGGAGGAGATGTCGAAGGAGATTGAAACAATGCCAGGATATACGGTAGGTTTTTCTCAACCTATTTTTGACATGGTTATGGATCAGATACAAGGGTCTCACAGCGATTTAGCGATTAAAATATATGGAGATGATATAAAAGAGAGCCGACAGGTGGCAGAACAGATATTATCGGTTTTGAAAACCATACCCGGAGCTGCCGATCTGGCTATTGATCAGGAACCTGCTTTACCTCAGCTTCAGATTCATGCAAACAGGGAAAAAATAGCACAATATGGGCTTAATGTCTCAGATGTTTCCGAACTTGTAGAAGTTGCAATTGGAGGACAATCTGTTTCACAAATATTTATAGGGAATAAAGTTTACGATGTAATTTGCAGATACAACGAAAATACCAGAAATACTCCTGAGAAAATCGGTAATCTGATGCTTACATCCGGATCCGGAGTTAAAATACCACTTTCACAGGTTACTGATATTAAACTTAGTACCGGTGCCAGTACAATTACCCGCGAGATGAATAAGCGTTATGTGGCCTTGCGCATAAATTTAAGAGGTATCGATCTTACTGCTTTCCTGAATACGGCACAGAAAAAAATAGATCAACTTGTCAAATACAATCATGAAAGGTGCAATATTGTTTGGAGCGGGCAATTTGAGAATCAAAACAGGGCCTATGCGCGCCTTGGTCTTATTGTTCCGCTTGCTTTGGCTATCATGTTTTTATTGCTCTTTGGGGCTTTCGGCAGCCTTCGTCAGGCCGGATTATTGATGGGTATTGTCCCTTTGGCATTATTTGGAGGGATGCTTGCCCTGAATGTGCGTGGAATGACCCTGAATGTATCATCAGCAGTTGGTTTTATTGCTTTATTTGGGGTCGCAATTCAAAATGGGGTAATCATGATCTCCCATTTCAATGGTCTTCGACGGCATGGGATGAAGTTAAAAGAGGCTGTTTATTTGGGTGCAGGTCACCGGTTGAGACCTGTTTTGATGACTGCAACGGTGGCTGTTCTGGGTTTACTTCCCGCATCGTTATCCTCTGGAATCGGCTCTGATGTGCAACGTCCACTGGCAACAGTAATTGTTTATGGACTGTTGTTTGCTACGCTGATTACCCTTTATGTGTTGCCGGCATTATATTACCTTGCAGAGAAAAGGTGGTCGAAAGACGAAGACTATACAGTATTGAAAGGTTAATTATTTAGAATATGCAAATAAGAATATTTACAATGCTCCTGGTTGGCCTATTATTCCAGGTTCGAACATCATATTCCCAGATTGATACTTCCTACCATAGGAATGAGCTTAGGTACTCCGAATATATGGATCTGGTAGGGAAACATAATCTTGATCTGGTGGCAGCACGATATGAGGTTAGTAAGGCAGAAGCCGCTATAGAGATCGCCAAAGTATTTGCCGATCCGGTTCTTTCATTTGGGTTCTCTCAGGATCACGAAGGGAATTTGGCAACCGGACATGGAGTCGATGGTGGAGTAAGCGAAACCATTGATGTTTTCGGTAAGCGACATGCCCGGATTGATCTTGCCCGAAGTCAGCATGAACTTTCAAAAGCGTTGTTAGCTGATTTTTTCCGGAATCTTGAAGCTGAGGCTTCAGAGTATTTCCTGGAAGCATTAAAACAGAAACAGCTTTTCGAAGTTAAACTGAATAGCTATCAGACAATGAAACGCCTTGCCCAGGCAGATAGTATCCGCTTAAAATTAGGTAGCATTATGGAAATTGATGCAATTCAAAGCAAACTTGAGGCAGCATCTTTATTTAATGAGCTTTTACAGTCAGAGGCCGACCTTCGGAATGCAATGATCGTGCTTTCGCAGGTAACCGGAACTTTGAAAACAGACACACTCTGGACTCCTGATGGAAACCTAAAATTTAAACAGCGCTCTTTTTTAATTGGAGATTTGTATAAAACAGCCCTTGAAAAAAGGGCAGATCTTGTAGCTGCACTTTACACGAAAGATGTTGCGGACAAAGCATTAAAAGTTGCACATAAAGAACGCCATATCGATCTGGACCTCTCCCTGGGCATTGGAAACAGTTACCCTTCTGCAGCAACAGGCCCAACTGCAACTACTATTTCAGGGGGGATAGCTATACCGCTTAAATTTTCGAATTATTACAAAGGGGATCTGAAATTAGCACAATTTCAGGTAGCACAATCGGAAGTTCTTTATGAAAAAGCCGGATTGCAAATACGAAGTGAGATTGCCCAGGCGATGCAAAAGTACCTTGCCTTTTGTAAACAAGTTGAGAGCTATGACCATGGAATGATTGAAAGTGCCCAGAATGTGAGGAAAGGAAAGTTATACAGTTATAGCCGGGGCGAAACTTCACTGCTTGAAGTTCTGATTGCACAGCGCACTTATAACGATATTCAGCAAAGTTATTATGAAACCCTCTTTAACCGGGCAGTTGCCCTGGTTGAACTTGAAAAAGCTGCGGGGATTTGGGATATTAGTTTTTGAAATAAACCCCGAAGGTTTTTTAAACCCCGAAGGTTTTCGAAACCTTCGGGGTTTAAAAGTTATACACCAAATGCCGACTGTATTTTGTCGACATAATCGAGTTTTTCCCAGGTAAAGAGTTCAACCTCTTTAGTCATGTTTCCAAAATATGGAGACGAGTATTTCTTCGTAACGATTTGCGGAGTGCGCCCCATGTGACCGTAAGCTGCAGTCTCCTCATAAATCGGATTACGCAGTTTTAGCCGCTCTTCGATAGCATATGGACGAAGATCAAACAAGGAGTTGATTTTCTCTGCAATCTCGCCATCTGATAAAGCTATTTTTGCAGTACCGTAAGTATTTACATAGATATTTACCGGTTTTGCAACACCAATAGCATAGGCGAGCTGGACTAATATTTCCTCTGCAATTCCTGCGGCAACCATATTTTTTGCAATGTGTCGTGCTGCGTATGCGGCAGAACGGTCTACCTTTGATGGGTCTTTGCCTGAGAATGCACCACCACCGTGGGCCCCTTTGCCACCATAAGTATCAACAATGATTTTCCGCCCTGTGAGCCCGGTATCCCCATGCGGACCACCGATTACAAATTTTCCGGTAGGGTTGACATACAGAATGTACCCTGCCTTAAATAAGTGCTGAATTTGTGCCGGTAGTTTTACCAGGATTGCAGGAATCAGATATTTCTCGACATCCGCTTTGATCTTGTCGCACATGGCCTGATCCGTTTTTGCCTGTGCCTCAGGGGAATTATTTTCCGGATTAAGAAATTCGTCATGCTGTGTTGAAACAACAATGGTGTGCACCTTAACCGGTTTGTTGTCATTGTCGTATTCGATCGTAACCTGAGATTTTGAATCGGGACGAAGGTAGGTCATCACGATTCCGGCACGACGAATCACTGCCAATTCCTGCAATAATAAATGAGATAAATCAAGAGAAAGGGGCATGTAGTTTGCAGTTTCAGACGATGCATAACCAAACATCATCCCCTGGTCTCCTGCACCCTGATTTTCGCGGTCAATCTTGTCTACCCCACGATTAATATCGGGAGATTGTTCGTGTAAGGCTGTAAGTACCCCGCATGAATCACCATCAAACTGATATTCAGCCTTAGTGTACCCGATTCTGTTAATTACCCTGCGGGCAACCTCCCGCACATCTACGTAAGTTTGTGATTTTATCTCTCCAGCTAAAATAACCTGCCCTGTTGTTACAAGTGTTTCGCAAGCTACTTTCGAGTTGGGATCGTAAGCTAAAAATTCATCAAGTACCGCATCCGAGATTTGATCGGCTACTTTATCCGGGTGCCCTTCTGACACCGATTCCGAGGTAAAAAGATATCCCATAAATAAGATTTTATGATCTGATTGCTCAGGTCAATTAATAATTAAAACTAATTTGGGGATATTTGATTGAAAGGAAAGAATCCAAAGCATTTGGTTTAGCATTTTTTTCCGTGGTTGCAATCAATCAAATTTATCCACTAATTAGTTGCAAAGATAGATCTTTTTTTTTGAAAATGGCATGTTGTTAGCATCAAATTAAAAATCTCCCGTTCTAAAGATTTAGATCTGTTCACATGGCTATAATTATGTAATCTATAACAGGGCATCTTCTTAAAAAAATACTTGGCGGAAGGCTTTACCCTGATTGTTAAGCAATTTAATCTGTCTCAGATGACTGATTTGGATAAATTTTAAATGAGCCAGATTTTGATTCCGGTGTTCAATCCTATTTAATTATTTCCAGAAATACATTTTCAAGAGTGGACTCCTCTCTTTTGAGTGTTAGAATAGTTAAGCCATTAGCCACTGCAAAATGGAAAATAGAGGACCGGAGATCCTTATCATTTCCATAGACCAGGAACGTGTTATCCGTGCCGGGTTTGATATCTGTAACACCTTCAATGTTTAATAAGCTTTCAGGTGGGAAAATCTCCTGGAATTCAACCAGAATTGTTTGTGAAACAGCTGTTGAGCGTTTTTTAATATTTTCGGGAGAATCTGTAGCTACAATCCTGCCCCGGTTAATAATAATAATTCGGTCACACAATGCTTCCACTTCCTGCATAATATGGGTGGAGAGAATTACTGTTTTATTTTTACTGATATTTCGTATTAATTGCCGGATTTCAACCAATTGGAACGGATCGAGGCCGGAGGTTGGTTCGTCCAGAATGAGTACCGATGGATCGTGAATTAAGGCCTGGGCAATTCCTACACGCTGTCTGTATCCTTTGGACAGTTCTCCGATTTTTTTATGTTTTTCCACTTCCAGTCCGGTTAATTCAATGATCTCTTTTACCCGTTTATTGATCGTTTTAAGCTTGTAAAGCCCGGCAACATATTTGAGATATTCTTCAATATAGAGGTCCGTATAGAGCGGATTATTTTCAGGCAGATATCCAATCTGTCTTCTGATCCCGAGGCTGTGTTCTCCAACCAGCACTCCATTTACCCGAACAATACCCCTGTCAGGAGAGATAAAACCGGTTATTATTTTCATCATTGTGGACTTTCCAGCCCCGTTGGGACCCAGGATTCCAACGATCTCACCTGAATTAACAGTAACTGAAACGTTGTCAAGTGCTCGCTGATTTCCGTATGCTTTTGTAACTAATTCTAATTGTACTGACATTGGTGTTATTTTTCAACAAATCTAATTCAAAATCATGACTTAGATCCCCTTTTGTTAATTATCCGCGGCTCGAATATCCGAAATAAAGAATAATTTTGCGGTGGCTAGCGTACATAACAGATAAGCGACATGAAGAATCAGAATTTTAATTATATTGATTCCCTTTTAAGATTTAAGAGGCAGGATACCGCAATCGTTAAAATTGGTATGGTGACCATGGGTGGTATGTATCCCATCCGGTTGCAATCGATGACCGATACTGACACAAAAGATACTGAGAATACAGTGAGCCAGGTTATTCGAATTCTGGAGGCCGGTGCTGATTTTGTAAGAGTAACCGTTCAGGGAGTCAGAGAAGCTGAGAATCTCAAGAATATAAGGGCCGAATTAGATCATCGGGGTTACCTCAATCCACTGGTAGCCGATGTTCATTTTAATCCTGCTGCTGCCAATATCGCAATTAAGTATGTGCGTAAAGTTAGGATCAACCCGGGGAATTTTTACGATAAGCGGGCCAAATTTGAACATCTGCTCTATACCAATGAGCAATATCTTGAGGAACTTGCAAAAATAGAAGAACGTTTTATTCCGTTTATTACCGAATGTAAAGCACGTGGCACTGCCCTTCGCATTGGGGCCAATCAGGGTTCACTCTCAGACCGGATTATGAGTCGGTATGGAGATACTCCTGCCGGAATCGTAGAGTCTGTTATGGAGTTTTTAAGAATATGCAAAAGGGAAGAATATCATAATATTGTAATTTCCATTAAGTCGAGCAATACCCGTACAATGGTCTATACCGTTAGGTTGATGAATTACAGAATGCGGCTTGAGGATATGAATTATCCGTTCCACATCGGTGTAACAGAGGCCGGAGCGGGTGAAGACGGGAGAATTAAATCGGCTGTTGGGTCGGGGGCACTTCTTGCGGATGGGATCGGAGATACGATCCGGATCTCCCTTACCGAAGATCCGGCATCAGAGATCCCCTTTGCCCGTAAGTTAGTTAATGTGTTTCAAGGCAGAGAGAATCATGCTCCCATCAAAGCACCTCTTGTTGCTCAGACGAATCCATTTGAATATGAACGGCGCTCGAGCCGGCCGGTGAATGATGTTGGGGGTAAAAAGCCGGCAGTTGTAATCGGCAGTCTGAATAATTATACAAGAGAAGAGGTACGGACATTGAATTCCGGTATCGAACCGGAGTATTTCTACGATGGCAAACGAATTCTTGATCGGGGCAATAAATCGTATCCGATTCTTTCGTGTGAAGATTATCTTTTTAATGACAATTACACCGGGCAAATGCGTTTTGTAAGGGTTAATAAAAGGGAGTATGACATTTTTAAAACGGAGAATCCCGAAATTATTGAGAAACTCAAAAGAGAGCGGAAGGTTATCCTGATTATGGAGAGTGATAATCTGAATTGTTCCGCCGAGATGAGGGCTTTTTTCATGGAACTGGATGCTCATATTTGTAAGTGCCCGGTAATTCTCCACCGCACTTACAGCTTAAATAATTACGAGGATTTGCTTATTCGGGCTTCAACTGATCTTGGAGGGCTTTTTATTGATGGATATGGGGATGGAATTCTCCTTACCAATGAAGGGAATACAGGGTACAATGAGTTGAAGAATCTGGCCTTCGGAATTCTTCAGGCCAGCCGTATGCGTGTTACCAATACTGAGTTTATCTCCTGCCCCGGTTGCGGGCGGACTCTTTTTGATTTAAGGGATACTTTGGCAGAGATCAAACGGAACTTTGATCATTTAAAGAATCTGAAGATTGGAATTATGGGTTGTGTCGTCAACGGTCCCGGTGAAATGGGGGATGTCGATTACGGTTTTGTGGGTTCCGGAAAAGGGAAAATCAATCTTTATAAAGGGCAGAAACTCATTAAACGGCACGTAGATGCCGAAAACGCAGTTGAGGAGCTTAAAAAGCTTATAATGGAATATGGGGAATGGAAAAACCCGGCCTGACAAAAGGTTTTTAGTTTAATTAGCCTCTGATCGGCTTAAAAGAATTCAGTTTCACTCTCATGCTTATCTTGTTTCATCATCTTCGAACAATCAAGATTCATGCGGACTCCCTCCGGAACTTCAAAATGGGTATCCTGTGAATAACCCAGCGTATGATCGCGATAAAGTTTATTCATAAAATAACCATATACAGGTAAGGCCATATTGGCACCCTGTCCCATGGTTAACCCTTCAAAATGTATGGCTCGTAAATCACCGCCTGTCCATACCCCGGTAACCAATTCAGGGGTAATTCCCATAAACCATCCGTCGGATTGATTTTGTGTTGTTCCCGTTTTACCAGCAATGTCGGCTGTCAGATTTCCATAAATCAGTCCTTCACGTCGTAGTCGCTGGCTTGTTCCTTCATTCACAACACCTTCCATGAGATTGAGCATTAAATAAGCTGTTTTGGCATCAATCGCGTCGTGGTGATCAGGAGAGAAACGTGCAAGGATATTTCCATTCTTATCTTCGATACGGGTTACAAAAATTGGTTTGGTATAAACTCCATGATTCGCAAAAGTACCATAAGCACCCACCATTTCATAGATCGTTACATCCGATGTTCCTAAGAACATCGAGGGGACCGCATCAATAGGACTTGTAATTCCCATTTTACGCATCATATTGGCCATCGATTCAGGATTAAACTGCTTCATAACCCATCCGGAAACCTGGTTCACAGAGTTGGCAAGTCCCCATTTAAGAGTAACCATCTGTCCGTCGTAATCTGTACTGCCTGAATTCTTTGCAGTCCAGGTAGTTCCGTCGGCCAGATAAAAAGTCTGTTCGGCGTTGGGAACCATAGTACAAGGTGAGTAACCATTTTGCATCGCCAGGGTGTAGAGAAATGGTTTTACCGTTGATCCTACCTGTCTTTTCCCAAGCTTTACCATATCATACATAAAATACTTGTAATTTGGACCACCCACCCATGCCTTTACATGACCGCTCTTCGTCTCCATCGTCATCATTGCAGACCTTAGAAATCCAAGGGTGTATTTTACCGAATCAAGTGGAGTCATTGTGGTGTCAATCTCTCCGCGCCAGCTGAATACGGTCATTTCTGCAGGCTTTTTGAACTCCTTAAGAATCTCCTCCTGATTCAAACCCTGGCTCTTAAGCAGGCGATAATGCTCACTTTGTTTAACCACCATATTGAGCAGGTTTCGGGACTCTTCATCAGACATTGCATTTGGGAAAGGTCGATTACGCAATCCTCTTAGGCGTTGATTGAAGACGGGCTGAATTTCTTTGCTCAGATGCTGACGGATAGCATATTCGGCATATTTCTGCATCCGCATGTCAATGGTTGAATAGATCTTCAATCCATCAGAATGGATATTATAAGGTGTTCCGTCAGTTTTTGGATTCTTGTGACACCAGCCATATAAGGGATTTGTAGCCCATTCAATCGAATCTTCATGGAATTGCTGGTTTTGCCATGCACCATATTTATTACGGTCGGGTTTCTGTGCCATCAGGGTGGTCCGAAGATATTCTGTAAAATAGATGCCGGGACTGGATTTGAAATCCTCTTTGTGGTAATTCAAAGTTAGTGGATTCGCTTTTAGTGTATTAAACTCAGCCGCCGAAATAGTGCCGAATTTGCGAACCTGATCAAGTACAATATTTCTCCGTTGTTTTACAATCTCAGGACGACGAATCGGATTAAATAACGAAGGATTTTTTGCCATTCCGATAAGCATTGCCGCCTGATCCATGGTAAGGAGATCAGGAGTCGTTCCAAAATAGATCTGAGCAGCAGATTTTATTCCAACGGCAAGATTTAGAAAATCAAACTTATTGAGGTACATGGTCAGAATCTCCTCTTTGGTAAAGTTGCGTTCCAGTTTGACTGCGATAACCCATTCCCTGAATTTACGGAATGCCAGATTTATTTTATGATCCATCTCCTCACGGGGAAACAACATTTTTGCTAATTGCTGACTGATTGTACTTCCTCCTCCAGAGCTCTCGTTACCTGTAAGTACCCCTTTGGCAACCCTGAATAAACCACGGAGGTCAATCCCGGAGTGGTTGTAAAAGCGCTCATCTTCGGTAGCAATAAGGGCGTTGATTACATTTGGACTGATCTGTTCATAAGGGACAAAAGTACGGTTCTCTTTATAAAAGAATTTACGAATTACGATACTGTCGCAGGAATATACCTCTGAGGCCAATGATGTTTCAATATTTTCAAGTTCCGAGAGTGAAGGCATAAAACCGAGCTTGCCATTGGCGACAAGGCTAAATAGTGTGATAATCATTAGAATACCTATTCCAAACAGACTCCAGAATATTTTAATATACTTTTGAAACAGATGATCTTTTTCAGTCATAAACAGATTTATTTGAGTCCTGCAAACTTACATGAAAAATCTTAAAAAAATAACTGGCATTGAACCAGTTATTTTATATTGCGATCTGTGTTTCTAAAAAATAAACTTGGGATTTTTCAGCAAAGAATTCGATTAGTTAATATTTATAACCAGAGTTTGAGAGGTGGCATTGCTTGATGCGTCACTACAGTTCACTTTGATATTATACGATCCGACAGTTATAATTTGGGTTGCGGTATTTGCAGGCAAGATAATATCTGTAATTGTAATTGTTTGTGATTTACCGCTTATTCCTGATGTTGTACGGGTATAGGTAAACGGTACGGATGTTGGAACATTTTTAAGTGCCAGACTACCTAATGTATTTTTGCTAATGGTAACATCGTAATTCTTAAGAGCTTCGTTGTCTGTAAAAGTGACCTCAAACGGGATGGTGTTCCCTGCAACGAAATTCTGTCCTGCAGCAGGTTTTGTTATCGAAATTGTCGGTTTTGTAATGTCCGGGACCACAACAGGGGGATTACTTCCCCCCTTTGAACAACCAGTAACAAGATTTATCAGTACAGATAAAACGATCAGATATTTAAATATAAACTTCATGTGTTTCTGTTTTTATAGTGTGGTTTTCCTGGAGTTATCTATAGCAGGATTTATATGAAAATGATTAAATTACAATGAATTTTTGAAAAACTAATTGGTAAATTTAACAATTCCGTTTTCACCCTAACCATTATCTGAAATATTTATATTCAAAACAGTTAATTTGGTCAAATGATGGAAGGTGCGTATCTTTTTCCGAAAGTTTAATCTCATCAGGTGTGAGTATCCAGTCAATATTTATGGCAGGATCATTATAGATCAGCCCTCCATCGGCCCGAGGATTATAATAATTATCACATTTATATGAAAATACGGCAGTATCACTGAGTACTGCAAATCCATGTGCAAATCCTCGCGGTACGTAAAGCTGATTATGGTTTGATTCCGAAAGGCGGACAGCAACATGCTCCCCATAGGTTGGGGAACCAATTCTCAGATCGACTGCGATGTCAAGGACTTCGCCCTGAAGGCACTGAACCAGTTTTGCCTGAGTAAAAGGGGGTTTTTGAAAATGAAGTCCCCGCAGAACCCCAAATCCCGATTTGGACTGATTATCCTGAACAAAATGAACTTCACTGGTATGTTTTTCGAAAATATCTCTGCGGAATGATTCAAAAAAGTAGCCGCGATGGTCTCCAAACACATCAGGTTCAAAGATTAATACTTCTGGTATTTTAGTTTCTATTACTTTCATTAAAATTATTTTATTCCTGATCTGTTAATCCGCTGCAAGTCGCATCAGGTATTGTCCGTATTGGTTTTTAATCATCGGCTGGGCAAGTACAATCAACTGATCTTTCGAGATCCATCCATTGTTGTATGCAATCTCTTCTGGGCAGGCGACTTTTAATCCCTGACGTGTTTCGATGGTTTCGATAAAATTTGAAGCCTGCATCAATGAGGTATGAGTTCCGGTATCCAGCCATGCAAAGCCACGTCCCATTGTAGAAAGCTTTAACTGCTTATTATTCATATATTCCTGATTTACAGTCGTTATCTCCAGTTCGCCACGGGGTGAAGGTTTTATTTTTTTAGCAACTTCGATTACAGAGTTAGGATAAAAATAGAGTCCCACAACTGCATAATTCGATTTGGGCTCCATGGGTTTTTCCTCAATTGAAAGGACGTTTCCCCCCTGGTCTATCTCTGCAACACCATAACGTTCGGGATCCGAAACTACATATCCAAAGATTACCGCTTTTTGCTCGGTTCTTACCAATTCGACCGATTCATGAAGCATCCCTGAAAATCCATAACCATAGAAAATATTATCTCCCAGAACCAGACACACGTCATCCGAACCTATAAATTCCTCACCCAAAAGAAAGGCTTGTGCAAGACCGTCCGGTGAAGGCTGAACTTTATAGCTGATCTCAATTCCCCAATCCTTTCCGGTTCCAAGTAACCGCTCATACATGCCGATATCTTCAGGAGTAGAGATCAGAAGAATATCTCTTATTCCGGAAAGCATCAGGGTTGACAGGGGATAATAGACCATTGGTTTGTCATAGACAGGCAAAAGCTGTTTGGATACCCCTTTAGTAATCGGATACAAACGGGTTCCCGATCCCCCTGCAAGTATTATTCCTTTCATGGCTGTTAATTAGTATGTTAGTGAAAATTGATTTTGAATTGATATTTAATATCCGGTATTTTTTTGTTATAAAAACATTAAATTGCTAATACCTCATTTTGTCAGTTTTTTAAGTCGATCTTTTTCTTCAATTGTGCCACTACCATGAAGATGGAAACTCCGGTTAAGGCCCCAACTGAATTTGACAAGATATCGAAGTATTCAAAGGAACGATCCATGTGCATTGATCCTTGAAAGATCTCCATCATTATTCCCCAGCTAATTGCAAATAAAATAACCCGAAAGTACCATTTGTGCTTAATCTCAGCATGTAAGGACCAACAAGATAATACACTAAGTCCCAGATATAAAAAGATATGGATGATTTTGTCCGCACCCTCGAATAAAGAAACCTGAGGAAACTCCTTTGCAGGAAGAAGAGAGAGAAACACAATACCTCCCAGGTAGATCAGACTTAAAATTATTCTTAACCATTGAGGGGTAGCGAAAAAGATTGAGATCATTGATATTTCATTATAATTTACCAAAAATAGGGTTTATTTGGTTCTCTCAAAAATAGTGATCATTTATTTTTGATCTTTGCCTTAATTGGGATCGAATCAGGCAAGAAAGCCTCATCGTAGAAAACACCCTCATTTCTGAAATCCGGAACCCGAAATTAGACGGATATTCGTTAATTATCCTGGTAAGTTGTCCCTTATAATAACTTTTTCAGCAGACAATCCGGGGATTAATAAAGGTTGAGTCGGATCATTTCTTTTAACCAATTTCCTTCTTCGGATGATATAAGCGGGAATCATAAAAAGGAAGCTGCTAACAAACAGGATATAAGACATTAATCGAAGTAATCCAATCTGATGAAGCGTAAAAACAATGGAAATAAAAAGAATATTGATTCCAATAATTGTAAATGTGGATTTATTGTGCGAAAGTCCCAGTGTAAGCAGCCGATGGTGAAGATGGTTTTTATCAGCAGTAAACGGTGATTGTTGCTGCAAGACTCTGATCAATATTACCCGAACAACGTCAATAAGGGGATATACCAGAATTGCAAATGAAATGGCAGGAACCGATTGTATGGCAAACGGCTGAGTCTGGTCAATGTTGAACTCATTAAAACGGATGGTCAGGATAGCGATCACAGTTCCTATGACAAGCGATCCGGTGTCTCCCATAAAAATCTTATTCTGCTTGCCGTAAACATTAAAATAGAAAAATCCCAGTGAGGCCCCCACCAGACTAAATGACAGGATTGAAAATGTGATATGGCCGCTTATAAAAAACCATGTTCCAAATATACTACCTATCATTATTGTTAGGCTGGACGCTAATCCATCTATGCCGTCGGTGAGATTAAAAGCATTTATAATTAATACGATAAAAAAAGTCGTGATTAAAATACCCGGAATCAAACCGATCTGAGAGATTCCGAATAATCCGTGAAGATCGGTGAACCGTATTTGGCCCGGGAGAACGATAATCAATGCGGCAATAACCTCAGTGAGGAGTTTTTTTAGAGGCGAAAGATTCACGAGATCATCTTTTAATCCTACAAAGAATATTAGCATTGTGGCAGCTAAAATAAAGATCAGTTCGGGCATCTCATATCCAAACATTCCGATTGTTGTTGCAAATACAAAACTGAAGAAAATTGCAATGCCCCCTAAGGTCGGAATCGCTTTTACTGAAGACGATCTTTCATTGGGTCTGTCAAAAAGATTTAATTTTTTGTCTACCCTCACAACAATAGGAACACTATAAAGTGACATGGAGAGTGCAACCAGAAAACTGATTATTATTTGAATCAAATCAGGCATAACGCTAATGGTTCTGTTAATTAATGCTTTTATTTCTTCTTATTCTTATTCTAATTGAACATTTAATTGCTTTCAAAAGATAATTGTTACGTTAAAATAATTAAGAATTACTGAAATAAGTTATTGAAATGATGATTCGCTATGAAATTCAAGATATTAAGAAGTTATGTATAGTGCTATCCGAACTTTTAGCCAAGGAACAATTTAGTTCATTAATTTTAGAGAGTAACACTTTACAAAGATAGCAATTCCGGTTGCTACTTTGGAAAAAATGGGTTTAGAGTTATTCTAAATAGTTAACTGTATGCAATTTAAATATAACTGTAAGGTATATTCAAATAAGTGTCAGAATAAATTTACCAATCGGAAAGATTCACTCTTTGATAACCTCCAGATTTTTACCGGAAGCCTCAATAAGTACAGAATATCCCAAAGGTGGTATCCGGAGTGCAACTTTATTCTTCCCTTTGAAATCAATAAGTTCTCCAACAACCCCCATCAAGGGCCCTGAAATAATCTTCACCATTTGTCCGGGCTTGAGTGGCTCAAGTGTAATTTCAACTTCTGATTCTGTCTGGCCAAGCATCCTTTTTAGCAGGTTGATATCCCCTTCCCGAATTATTGCGGCTTTACCTTCAAAGTAAATATAGCTGACCACATTATAAATCCGCAGGACCAATTCGTACTCCTTTCTGCTAATGAATACGAATACATACCCTGAGATCAGAGGTGTCTCTACCCATTTTTTGCGGTCGCTCCATTGTCTTAATTTCCGCTGTAACGGCAGGTAGGCCTCGATATTTTGTTCTTCCAAATCAGCATAAACCTTCTTTTCGGATCTGGACTTTACCCTGATGGCATACCAATTATAGTTAACCTTATTGATTTCCATTTTGCTTTGTATGGTTTGTTGAATTTGTTCTATCCCCGGGATCGTAAATTTACAACCAGATATTTCACCGTTTTAAACTAAACCTTCAGTTTTTATTTAAATATTACATGTGCAAAAGTATTCACTCGCTCTCTTAAAACCTAAAAAATCTCAGGAATAAGAGAAATTAAAGCCTTTAGTTTTTAAATATTGTGTTTATTATGTGGTTAATAGCCAGATAGGCTAATTAAGAATTAATTTTTAACAGGTATCAATTGAACTATTTAATAATTAGGCCAATTCGGTTTTCGTTTCTGTCAGGCAGGGAGTAAACTATTTTTCCAAATCTTTGACAGCAGGCCCACAAAACAAAGAGATTAATTATTTTTGTATTTCGTGCCAGACATTTAAAAACAATTAAACGTATGAATAATCATGTTTCCGGAATCGCAGCTATTTTGCTAACCCTTATTTTTTCATTAAACGGTATGGGTGAGAATTCGGCTCAGGCATTGAAGCTTTGGTACACTAAACCGGCCTCAATCTGGGAGGAGGCACTACCGATCGGTAATGGGCGCCTTGGAGCTATGATTTATGGCGGAATAATTGAGGATCATATTCAGTTTAATGAAGAGACGCTTTGGACCGGAGCGCCTCATGATTATTCGCACGAGGGTGCATCCCTTTATTTGGGCAAAATTCGGGAACTTATCTGGAAAGGTAAACAAGAGGAGGCCGAATCACTTGCAATGGAAAAATTCATGAGCGTTCCTTTAACTCAATGTAAATATCAGCCCTTTGGGGATGTTTGGATTAAATTTTCAGACCTTGGAGAGGTTACTCAATACCGGCGTGAACTTGACCTGTCCAATGCGGTGGTACAAACTTCGTTCAAATGCGGAACCACTACCTATTCAAGGGAATATTTGGCCTCAGTACCAGACCAGACAATTGCTATCCGGCTTAAAACCAATATAAAACAAGCCATTACATTTGATTTGTCACTGACATCGCTGCACGAGGGTTTTACTTCCAATGCGAAGGAAGATGGCACCATAGAGCTAAGTGTAAAAGTTAAGGAGGGTGTACTTACAGGAACTGCGATTCTAAAGTTGGTTACAAAAGGGGGGCGAAGTACTGTTTCAGGCGATCATTTGCATGTTGAAAAAGCAGATGAAGCATCGATTTACCTGGTGGCGGCAACAAACTTTGTGAATCCCAAAGATGTTTCAGCTAATCCGGTGAAGCGCTGCGATGACTATATGACATCTGTTAAGGCTAAGAAATTTGAGGTAGTAAAGCAAAATCATATTAAAGACTATCAGTTTTATTTCAACCGGTTTGAATTAGATTTTGGGGCCTCTGCAGGGCAAAATCTCTCTACCGATGAGCGTATTCAAAAGATACCTTTGGAGATGGATCTTTCACTGGCTGCACTCTATGTTCAATATGCACGCTATTTGATGCTCGCGAGCAGCCGGCCCGGGACTTATCCTGCAACGCTTCAGGGGATTTGGAACGATAAGTTAAATCCGCCATGGGACAGTAAGTATACGGTTAATATAAATACGGAGATGAATTACTGGGCTGTTGAACCTTTGAATATTAGCGAGTGCCATGATGCATTATTTCGGATGATCGGGGAGGTTGTCCCTTCCGGAGCACAGGTAGCCAAGGTTCATTATAATGCCAAAGGATGGGTATTGCATCACAATACTGATTTATGGAGAGGAGCTGCACCTATTAATCATTCCAATCATGGGCTTTGGGTTTCGGGAAGTGGTTGGCTTGCACACCATTTTTGGGAACATTTCCTGTATAACAGGGATACTGCTTTTCTGGCAAACCGTGCATGGCCGGTATTAAAAGGGGCTGCTCAGTTTTATATGGATTTTTTGGTTCCCGATCCCGTGAGTGGCTTGCTGGTTTCGTGTCCGTCCAATTCACCGGAGACAGGTGGCTTGGTTTCAGGCCCTACAATGGATCATGAGATTATTAAAAGTCTTTTCAAAATCTGCATTGAAACATCCGCTATTCTTAATATAGATCAATCATTTGCTGATTCACTCAAGGTTCTGCTACCTCGGATTTCACCTTATAAAACAGGCCATTTCGGACAGTTGCAGGAGTGGGTAGAGGATATTGATGATCCACTTTATAAACACCGGCATGTTTCCCATTTGTGGGGTGTTTATCCCGGTAAGGAGATCAACTGGCAGGATGCTCCGGAACTCATGGAGGCAGCCAGAAAATCGCTCATTGCACGCGGTGATGAAGGAACAGGCTGGAGTCTGGCATGGAAAATTAATTTCTGGGCACGATTCCGTGATGGAGATCATGCCTGGAATATGGTGCAGATGTTACTCCGTCCGGCAGGACAAACCGGAATGAAGATGTCTGGTGGCGGATCGTATCCTAATCTTTTCGACGCTCATCCCCCCTTTCAAATTGACGGTAATTTTGGGGGAGCCTCAGGTATTATAGAGATGCTAATGCAGAGTCATCTTGATGCGATTGATATTTTGCCTGCTCTGCCAACCTCAATTCGGGATGGTCACATCCGGGGGGTAAGGGCGCGTGGAGGATTTGACCTCGATTTTGAATGGAAAAGTGGAGAACTTGTCAGGTTAAAGGTTGTTTCAAGGGCAGGCAATACCTTGCAATTACGATATCACGACAAAAAATACAGGTCAGCAACAAAAAAGGGAGCAGTGTTGCTGTTTGATCAGGATCTAAAAACAATCAACAAATAATCTAAAAAAATGAACACATTTAAACTCTTTCTTTTACTGTCATTAATTTCATTGAGTAGTTATGCGGCTCGTGAATCGTGGGTGAATCTGTTTAACGGGAAAGACCTCACCGGTTGGAAAAGGATAAACGGGACTGCTGATTATGCCGTTGTAAATGGTGAAATCGTTGGAACCTCACGAATAAATACTCCAAATTCTTTTCTGGCCACGACCATCAGTTATGGTGATTTCATCCTTGAATATGAGATGAAAATGGATGAAGGTTTAAATTCAGGAGTCCAGATCAGATCTGAAAGTATACAGGACTATCAGGATGGGCGTGTTCATGGTTATCAGGTCGAGTGTGATGATTCTCCAAGAGGCTGGAGTGCCGGAATCTATGATGAATCGCGCCGGGGTTGGCTTTATCCAATGGAATATAACCAGCCTGCAAAAAAGAGTTATAAACGAGGAGCCTGGAATATGTTTCGCGTTGAGGCTATCGGTAACTCGATTCGTACCTGGCTGAATGGTGTTCCTTGTGCTAATTTGGTCGACGATTTGACCCCTGCCGGGTTTATTGCGCTTCAGGTTCATGGGATAGGCAAGGAGGAGGCCAATGCAGGTAAAACTATCTCCTGGCGCAATATTCGAATCATGACCAGGAAGCTTGATGGCAACAGGAATGCGATGAATAGTAGCGTGGCTGAAGTAAGCTATTTAAATAATTCATTAACTAAGAGGGAGAAACAAAGTGGATGGAAGCTTTTATGGGATGGGAAAACGACTCAGGGGTGGCGAGCTGCCGGTTTGGCTACGTTCCCCGAAAAGGGATGGACCATTGCTGATGGATCATTAAGTCCAAATAAAAGTGGAAACTTAGGTGGTGGCGATATTGTTACCATAAGGAAATACAAAAACTTTATTCTCGAGGCCGATTTTAAGGTAACCGAAGGGGCAAACAGTGGAATTAAATATTTTATTCAGAGTGAACCCGGCAATAAAAATACGGTAGGTTTTGAATACCAGGTTTTGGATGATGAAAGGCATCCTGACGCCAAAGAGGGAATCAATGGAAACCGTACTGTAGGATCACTTTATGATCTGATACCTGCAAACTCGAAAAATTTTGATCCGGCTCAACCTGTTAAAAGGATAAATGCCATTGGTCAGTGGAACCGTGCCAGAATAGAGGTTGACGGGAATCGGGTTGCCCAGTATTTAAACGGTGTTAAAGTTGTAGAGATCACCAAAGGATCACCTTCATTTAAAGAGGCCATAGCAAAAAGTAAATTCAGCAAGTTCCCCGGATTCGGTGAGTTTGAAGATGGTTATATTCTTTTACAGGATCATGGGAATGAGGTCTCTTTCCGGAATATTAAAATCAGGGAACTTTAAGCTGCCAGGTGAGTTCTCGGGCCATTTCCTTAAATTTTTGTTATTGCTGTAAAATATAACGCGACATCCGTTTAGTTCTTTTAGAAATGGCAACCTATTATCTGACAATGGATTCTCCGATTGGTATTTTAAGGTTATTTTAAACCCTAATTATTTTTAGATTTCTAATTGTCTAATTGCCGAATTTTCAAATTATAAAATAAAATTAATTAATTACCAAGGGGTTGCTGTGGATCAAAACCAAAATCCTTGTTGCTGCCCATTCCGGTTATTCTTATTTCTTTTGTTGCCCGCAAAATTGTTTCAGTCATCAACCGTTCTCCTGCCGGATGGATCAGACCAGGATCGTCAGCCGCAGGATTTTTAATCGTTGGAGCGATTGGATAGGCATTCATTAACTCTCCCGGATAAGGAACCAGTAATCGGGTTACTTCGGATAACGGCAGGCTATCGGACAGCCATTTTTTTTCATCTTCGCGGTGCAAGATCACGGGAGAGCGGTGGTGTTGAATTTTTTGTGTTACCGAATTAGCCACTGTGGTGATAATGGCAAATGAATAGATGAGCTCATTGGTCAGTGGATTATTCCAGGAGTCCCATATTCCGGCAAATGCAAAAGGGCGCACCTTGTCACGCAAATATACCACAAAGGGTCTGTTCAGTTTCTCTTTTTCCGGACCCTCAATAAAAGCATCGGCGGGAATGAGACATCGCTGACTTCTGATCGGTTTCCGGAATGCAGGTTTTGTGATAATCCCTTTGGCTCCTGTGTAGGTTGGATCATTGTCTGGATTATGGTCACCTTCAGCCCGAGCATTGATAAAAAGCCCCGTTTTAGTCATCCACGAAGGGGTCAGTCCAAACCGGAAAAGTTGTATTTCATGAGGACGGTCATTGGTAATTACGGGTGCAAATTTGCCCGGTCCAATGTTATAGGATGGTATTAACTTTATGGTATCAGGAATGGTTACTCCAAAACGTCTTTCGAGTACCTCTGCCTTCTGTATCATGATATATCGTCCACACATCGGGGTCAATTTATTTTATAAAGTTAGAAAAAATAGTGAAATAGGTGTTAATTTTAAACATTAATCCTGAGATGATTTTTTATTTCTCTTTTCTTAAAAAAAGCGAAATATCATTTTTATATTTGCAAAGGATATTTTACAAGTTATCCAATTTATGCTAATCATAATGGATATTTTAGGACATATAATCCTCAGTATATTAATAGGGCTTGGAACCTCTGTTTTTGCAGTGCCTGTAATTGTCAGAGTAGTCAGGAAACTGAAAATTCTGGACCATCCGAATATCCGATCCTCAAATGTACACCCTATTCCTACTCTTGGTGGAATTGCTGTTTATATAGCTTTTTTATTTGGAACTGCTGTTGGATCCTTTGGTTATGAATTGCCAGAATTGATATACATTATCGCTGCCTCGACATTGATGCTTTTTATTGGCTTAAAGGACGATTTAGTAACATTGTCTCCCGGTAAAAAGGTGTTGGGTCAGATAATCGCAGCATTTATTCTGATTTTCCTTGCTAAAATCCGATTTACCAATCTTCATGGTCTATTCGGCATTGGTGAAATTGGGCTACTCCCCGGGTCTTTAATCACCCTGCTTTTTATTGTATTGCTAATCAATTCGATAAATCTGACCGATGGTATCGATGGACTTGCTTCCGGATTGAGCATGCTGATTGCATTTATTTTTGGAAGTTGGTTTTACTTAAGTGGTCATATTGGTTATGCCGTTCTCTCGTTTTCACTGATCGGAGCACTTGGTGGGTTCTTTTATTTTAATGTTTATGGGAAGGAGAATAAAATTTTTATGGGAGATACCGGTTCACTGTTTCTCGGAACTATTATTTCTGTATTAATGATTCGTTTTAATGAGTTTAATCTGAATGTAAGTCATCCATTTGCTATTGAGTCTGTACCTGCTATCTCGTTAGGTATTCTGGCATATCCGCTAATCGACACCATGCGGGTTATGGCAATTCGGATTCTGCAATATAAATCACCGTTTAGTGCTGATAAGAACCACCTTCATCATCGTCTTCTTGTGCTCGGGTATTCACATGTAAAAGCAACTTACACGATTATTGTATTGAATATTCTCTTTATTGCGATTCTTTTTGCCCTTCATCACATTGGAGTGCTTCGACTAATGGTTTATATCATTTTATCCGGTAGTTTCCTGTTTATGATTCCAGCCTATTTTATCCGAAAGCGAAAGCTGATCAGAAAAAATGATCCGGTACAACAACTTCTGCTTCCCGGATCATCAGACGAAATATTTAGAAACCGTTTACACAATAAAAGAGGATTAAGGAAAAAGAGTGAAACAGATTTTATAAAGAGAAAGACATTCTCCCAAAAATTCAATATCTGTTAATTATTTAATCATCTTTAAGTTAACCGGTCCAATCAATCCTGATTTAATACTTCCCAAATACATGGTTGGAACAGTTGTGTAATTATTGGCTATTGTATTGTATATTAGCACTTCAACTTTATTTTCTCCTGATCTGGCAAAGGGTGTAACGTCGAATGTCCAGGGTGGAGATACTCTTACTCCGGCACTCTTCCCATTGATCAGAAGTTCTGCAGAAGAGACTACCTCTCCCAGGTCGATAACCAACTTATTCTTTAAATCCGGTTGGTTTATTGTGATTGTTTTTCGATACCATGCTCCACCCGAATAGGCTCTTAATCCATCAATCGTTGACCAGTCACCCAGGGTAACAGAGCCCTCTCCGCATTGTTGCTCCATAAACTGTGGGATAGCGGCTCCCCCACGGTAACCTGGCTGGTATTCAATTTTCATTGTCACCTGAGAACCTGCAGGAATTGGTTTTTTTACTTTTATCGTATAATTGGTTAGCCCGTCAGGTTGTGCTTCTCCCTGAATGGTTTCTGTTTGTAATCCGTCGAGCCATGCACTAATTTTTCCGTAAGCGGCAAATGTTAAGGTCTGTAATCCTGGAGCCGATTCAAAGGTGTATAAACCGGAGGTATTATTGGTGATCGGGCAGTCAAAAGGCAGTACTCCATAGTCTTCATACCAGCTCATGGCGACCTGTTGTTTCTCAGGTCTTGGAACTCCGGTCTTGCGTACGATCAGATAGGTTTCACAGGCTTTGTCATAAAGTAAAACCATGGGATTGGCCCCCTTCTTTAATTGAATAGTATTATTTTTAACCGCTATTTTTGATTGGTTAACAATAAGGAGATTGGGCTTTGTATCTCCCATTAAAAGATCATATTCCCCATCAGCTGGAGCAATAATATTTGAATACATGACATAATAGTGACCGGATGATTCTGCAACTCTTTTTTTCGACATCCGTTCATCCATTAAACCCCCCAGGCGGATAAAATTATCATACATGTTCCCCTTAAGTCCATGGTAACCCTGGTGGCCGGGTTCACCCTCCACCCCCTGTTTCCACGAAAATCCATAAGGTTCCCACTTGCGCCGCTTTCCGGAAATAATAACTTCTCTGTTTTCATTCGGGGGTGCCAGTTTCATCAGATCCTCCTCCGAAGGGGCATCCGGTAGTACTTCCAGTTTCACGAATTGTTCACCAAAGGCACATGTAACGCGTTTCCATGAATTATCAGGGATAAGTTTTCCACCTGAATAACTCTGGCTTTCGGTAAACTTCAATTGGCGAACCTGCGCACCAAGCATTTCATGTTTTGCAGGTAATTGAAAGTCTCCCCACTGGTTATCGAGAGAAGGTTTTAATTCGAATTTCCAGGTATTGCCCAGATCGGTTTCCCGGATTACCTTTTCAGGTTTCAGCTCATTTTTGCATACGGTATTATCCGGATCAAAAACAATGATTTGTATATCATTGCCCGAAAGGGGAAGGGTTACCTCGGTCCCTTCGGCGGTTTGAACCGCAAATCGGGCAATTGAAGTGGTCTCTCCATTCCATGGATTCCAAAGCTGGACACCACCCTTTGCTTTGAAGAAGCATTTAGTCCCTTCCGCAACTTTATAAATGGCGTAAATATCCCTTTTCCCAATTACACGGTGCATAATGTAGGGACGCTCTTTTACTTCTGATAATATTTTAAAGTTTGGATTATATTTTCCGGTGATTACTGATGCAATTGCTTTGGGATCATTGCACTGAATCATATTTTGACTCTCCGTAAAAATACCGTTAACCAGTTGATTCGTTTCTGAATTGTTTGTCCCGTTCTTTTCGGTTGCTTGCGGTATTTCACCCAGGTTTACGATAATTCCTCCCCCTTTTTTGAAAGCTTCTAATTTCTGTAACGAAGCATGCCGTATGGCCGTCATAGAAGGGACAATCAACACCTTGTATTTTTCGCCTGAGACATTAAGCGCTGTATTTTCTACCACACCACGTGCAAGTGATTCATAGTCAATAAAATCAAAATCGATTCCATGGTCGTAAAGCTTTTCTCCGGTTTCAAAAGCCAGGTCAACTGATTTCTGACCATTCAAATTTGCAATCACAGGTTCTGTCGGGTAGAGAATTGCAACATCGCAATTGTGAACTCCCTGTGAGAGAAGGAAAGATAGCCGGTTCACACAATTCATCAGCGGGTCCATCTGTTTCCAGTATGGCATCCGGAAGTGATTGCAGGGTGGCGCCCATTCCCACCACCCTCCCATGGTGGAATAATACAAACCATGAAAGGAGAGAAGATTATAGCCAGCCACAAAATTTCCAAATATAGCATCTGTAACATCTGACGATGAAGTACTCCAGCCACTGCTGTGAAACCCTTCAAGCCACACCCGTGGCCGTTCATATAAATGGGAGATTGAGGCAGCAACTTTGGCCTTAATAATATCTTTGGACACTTTGGGCTGATCAGATCCGGGTCCCTGATTCCAGCGCTGGGTGCGGAAATAGTCTCCAAACTCAGCAACTTCCCTGCCCCGTCCACCATGGTCGCAGCCAAATATCAATCCCCGATCCTGATGCCAGTCATAAACAGGTTTAAAGAAATTCTCCTCACTGAGACTAACCATAACATCGTTGTAGTCAAGTCTTATTTTTGAGGTGATTGAGCCAGTATTCATAAATACGGCATCAAGGTTTGGTACAAGGTCGTACCCTTTTCTCTTTTTGAATTCTGCTGCAAAATAATTATTCCAAAGGTTTCCGCCGACTCTGAAGTTCAGTTCGTCTGAAAAGAAGAAATTAAGGGCTCCTGCACCATTTTCCTTCAACGCTTTTTCGAACTTATCAAAGAAGAAATGATTATAACTTTTTCCGCTTTGGGGATTCATCGGATCATAGGATGGAACCAGTCGTTCTGAGAATACGCTCACTACTTTCCATCTTTCAGTTGCAAAATTATAGTTTAGTTTATTCTCTTTTAATTCAGACAAGAGTTCCTTCCGGGTATCAATGATTATCGAGCTATCTTCGTTTATCCTGTAAGCGGTTAGGGTTAGCATATTCTGAGGCATTTCCAGAATTCCACTCCCGGTTAGTATTTTCTGGCCACATCGCAATTCCGAACCATTTAAATCGGGATTTGCATGGATCGCTTCATCGATTGCAAAACCCTGGCCGATACCCAGGGTGTAGTCACTAAGACTAACTGTTATTCCCTGTTTTTGCGCCTCAGAAGCAAACCATTTAAAGAGTTTCCACCATGCGTCGGTAAATAGAGCTGGTTTGCTTGGATTTGAAAATCCATAAATCAGACCACCCGAATCCTGATGACTGTAATTAATTTGAAGACTGGAGATCTCTTTGTTTTTTAATTGATCCAGCTGCCAAAGGAGCCGCTCATGTGTTAGTGTGTCACCCTGCCACCAGAAAAAGGGAACTTCACCATACCCTTTGGGTGGATTGATAAATCCCGGGAGGGCATCAAAGCCAGGACTACGATCGGGGTAACCCGGTGGAAGTGTGGTTTGTGCATTTGAATTTAACGATGTAATGACAATGATTATAACGAGAAATTTTCTAAAATTCTTCATAAAGTTAATTTGGAGGATTGAGCATATTCAGTTTTAACAAATGTAGAGTTTTAATTTTAATTTTGTGTTAGATAATCCATTCAGTCAAATAAGGGAGTAAACCAGACCTGACATTGATGTTTTTGGAAAATATTTCACCTCTTGATATCATGGTGGCTTTTTCTACTCAGCTTCTTTATTCTTAAACTTTTAAAGTCTGGTGGGGGGTGGCAGATTGCAGCCGGACTATCTGGTCGCATTATGGAGAGGACCTTCAGAATGATTCGAATGAAAAGTTAAGTGTTTTCTTATCATCGGTCAACAATTTTCTCCGGGATAATAAAAAATTACAAGTCATAAATTTTATTTAAAATATTAATTTGATGATCATAAATAAGATAATGCTATGTACTTTTCTACTCCTTTCGGTGCGTGTTTCAGCACAGGAAATTGTCGTGGCCAAATTTGCTATGGATGGCAGCCGATTAAATCAGGGCCAAACACCTGTCAGTGTATCGTTGGACGGTATAAATTATAACACCGATCGGGGTAAATTACGGCTGTTTGAAATCAACGGGAAAATCAGAACCGAAGTTTCGTGTCAGCTTGAAGCCGGCAACGCTCCAAAATTATGGTGGATTCCAGAGGCCAAAAATAATGGGATAAATATCCGAAGATTTATTTTAGTTAACGACTCAACCTATGTTGTAAAGAATCATGTTACCGCAGAATTGAGTGATAAGGTGCTGATTATTAGTAAAAATAATGAAAAGGTTCTACAATATAATGTTGCGGAAGTTTTTCCACCCGATACGGTAAGTTCCCTGTTCAAACGCAGTGCCTTTATTCACCCCTTATGGTCGCCATCAGGAAATATCCTGACACGGATTAATCCTCCGGATCACCGGCATCATATGGGTATTTGGAATCCCTGGACTAAAACACACTTTGAAGGGCATAGCACTGATTTTTGGAATCTTGGAGAAGGGCAGGGGACTGTTAGGTTTGCTGGATTTAATGCAGTGATTAGTGGTCCGGTGTTTGGGGGTTTCAAGGTTCGTCAGGAGCATGTTGATTTTCAAAGCAAAGGTGGCGATAAGGTGGCGATGAATGAAGTATGGGATGTGAGGATCTGGAATGTCGGAATTTATGATGGCGTTCGTGTTTCAGTTTGTGATCTGACGACCACGCTGAGCTGTGCCTCCGCCTCTCCAATCACCCTTGAAGCCTATCGATATGGCGGGGGAATCGGGTTTCGCGCCAATGAAGCCTGGACGAATAAAAACAGTTGGGTGGTTACCTCTGAGGGGAAAGGACGTGCAGATGCCGATGGATCGCGTGCCCGATGGTGCAATGTAGGTGGTGCATTTCCCGAAAACGGAACTTCAGGAATCCTTTTTATGTCCAATCCGTCAAACCGTGAGTTCCCCGAACCAATGAGGGTTTGGCCTGAAAATTCCAATGGTGGTCGCGGAGATCTTTTTTTCGAATTCTGCCCCATCCGAAACAGAAGTTGGGAGTTGATTCCTGGAAATGAATATGTATTGAAATATAGGATGTTAGTCTATGATGGGAAGATAGATTCAGAATTAGCCCAAAGGGTATGGAATGATTTTGCGAATCCGCCGTTTGTAACGGTGGAGAAGTAAATTTTCATCAGGAATTGCGGTATTATATGGTGGGTTATTTTTAATTTTTGGAAAATCATCTTACTGTCATATAGATTTTCAATCTTTGCAGTCCAAAGAATCGATTCCGTAGTTATTCTCCGTGAAAGATGAGCGTCAAGAGGGATCTTAGATTTATACGTATTTAATTTGGATATCGTAATTAAAACGGCAGTTGAAAATAAACGATCAAAATATTTCGAAATATGGAACGACGTGATTTTTTAAACAGATCATCCACTGTCTTGGCCGGTACAATTCTGCTCCCTTCAATTGTCCCATCTTCGGTCTTTGGTAAAAATGCCCCGAGTAATAAAATTAATGTGGCTCAGATTGGTTTTGGTCGCATTGCAATGACTCATGATCTTGCAGAGACCTTAACTTTCGATCAGGCACGTATCATCGCAGTGGCTGATCTTGATTCAAACAGGGTTATTAAGGGAAAGCAGTTTATTGAAGATTATTATAACAGGCAGAATGGAAGTAAGAATTCCGTAGAGGTTAAAACTTACACAGATTATCGGGAGATGCTTCTTCGAAAAGAGATCGATGCGGTGATGATTTCAACGCCTGACCACTGGCATGCACAACCTGCAATCGAGGCCTCTCTTGCCGGTAAAGATGTTTACCTTCAGAAACCAACCTCGTTAACGATCGCCGAAGGGCGCCTTTTGGCCGATGTGGTTAAGCGCAAAGGGACTATACTGCAGATGGGAACCCAGCAACGGGCTATGCCTCAGTTTCGTATTGCCGCTGAGCTTGTTCGGAATGGCAGAATTGGAAAACTTCATACTGTAAAAATAGGACTGCCTGGTGATCCGTCAGGCCCTGAGGCCTCTGCCATGGAGGTGCCCAAAAACCTGAATTACGATATGTGGCTTGGATCGACTCCCGAAGTTTATTATACCGAGATGCGCGTGCACCCCCAAAATAGTTTGACTGACCGTCCGGGATGGCTCCGGTGTGAGCAGTTTGGAGCCGGTATGATCACCGGATGGGGACAGCACCATTTCGATTCTGCAGCATGGGGTATGGACACCGAATACACGGGGCCCGTGTCAATTAATGCAATGGCTCAATTTCCAAAATCGGGACTTTGGAATGTTCATGGTGAATTTATTGCAGTTGCTGAGTATATGAATGGTGTGACAATGATTACCAGTGGCGGATTTCCAAATGGAATCCGATATGAAGGGAGCGAAGGTTGGATTTTTGTTTCACGGGGTGACTACTCTGCAACTGCCAGTGATCCGGTTTCAAAAAGCAAAAGCAGTAAAGCGCTCGATGCCAGTGATCCCAAAATCCTCAATTCAGTAATTAAAGAACATGAACTCCATTTATACCAGATCGATAACCAACATGGGAACTGGCTCGATTGCATTAAAACACGCAAAACCCCCATTTCACCTGCAGAGATTGGCCATCGCGCCTGTTCTGTTTGCCTGATTACCCACATTTCGATGAAGTTGGGACGTAAACTCCAATGGAATCCTGAATCCGAGTTATTTATAAATGATGACGAGGCAAATAAAATGCTTTCGCGTTCTCAACGATTCCCATACGGCACCAGCTATATAAAGGTTTAAAATATTGATTATGATTAATATTAGGCTTTTCAAAATCATTATTATTTTAATGATTTGTTTTAATTCAGTGAAGGGTTCAATGATCACTGCCGTAAAGGTGGGGTCGAAAATAAATGTCACCATAAACGGGAATTTTTTCACGAGTTATATTTTTTCGTCCGACGAGAAATATCCTTTTTTCTATCCGGTGAATGGTCCGCTATCGGGTGGATCGGTTACCTCTATGCGCAATGGTGAATATCCTCATCACAGCTCTCTCTTTTTTGGCTGCGACCTGCTTAACGGAGGGAATTACTGGCAGGAGGGGCCCGACCGGGGAAGGATTGTTTCGGTAAATGCGGAGATTCTTAAGGAGGGAGGGGATACCGTTGTGATTAAAGATGAATGTATCTGGATCCGGCCGGGTGCCCTTTCACCCATAAAAGATTATCGTTTAATTACCATCACAGCTCCATCTTCCACGATCTCTCAGATTGATGAGGAGATCTCGATGGAGATGTTGATGGATGTCTCGATTTTTAAAACGAATCACTCCCTTTTTAGCGCCAGGATGGCAGCCGATCTGTCGGTTAAAAATGGGGGGACGATGGTAAATGCTGAGGGTGATAAGGGAGAAAAGAATACCTTTGGAAAGCGGTCTCCATGGATTGATTACTATGGTAAACGGGGAGATTTTATTGAAGGTCTTGCGATTTTTCAACATCCCTCTAACCCCGGTTATCCCGCTCCATGGTTTACCCGCGATTATGGATTTATCTCTCCTACGCCCATGTTCTGGCCTGAAAACGGTGTGGAGACCTTTTTTAAAAAGGGGGAGATCCTCAGGCTTCAATATCGTGTGCTGGTCCATAGCGGAAGTGTCAAAGAGGCTAAAATTAAGGAGTTATATGAAATTTATAAACATGTAATAGCGAAATGAAACGATCATTCTTACCAATTATGTCATTTGTATTTATTGTTCTTTTAAGTTCCTGCGGCGACAATGGAACGCTAAATAAAAATAAGGGTTTAAAACCAGATAAATTTACCGGCGCAAAGGGTGAAGTTAAACTGATTACCCTTGACCCCGGCCATTTTCATGCAGCGTTGGTTCAAAAAAATATGTACGACCAGATTAATTCTGAAGTCTTTGTCTATTCGCCCGGGGGTAATGATGTTGAGGAACATGTGAAAAGGATTTTAGGGTATAATTCACGAGCTGAAAACCCTACTGTATGGTTCGAGAAAGTTTATAAGGGGAAGGATTATCTTGAAAAGATGCTGGCCGAAAAAAGGGGAAATGTGGTTGTAGTTTCGGGAAACAACAGGATCAAGGCCGATTATATCAAGAGGTCTGTCGAGGCAGGGTATAACGTGTTGTCAGATAAGCCGATGGTGATTACCGCAGCGCAGTTTCCTCTGCTGGAAGAGGCGTTTCAAATTGCACAGTCCAAAGGTGTACTTCTTTATGATATTATGACAGAGCGTTTTTCTGTTACCACAATGATTCAGCGCGAACTATCGATGATTCCCGAAATATTTGGAAAACTTGAAGAAGGGACGGAGGATAAACCTGCAATTGAAATGGTTAGTGTTCACTATTTCTATAAAAATGTATCGGGAAATGTTTTGGTTCGGCCAGCCTGGTTTTTCGATGTAAACCAGCAAGGTGAGGGGATCGTGGATGTGACCACCCACCTGGTGGACCTTGTGCAATGGGAGTCGTTTCCTGAACAGATAATTCATAAAAATGAGATTCAAATTCTTAAAGCTAAAAGGTGGCCTACTCTTTTTTCTCAGGAGGAATTTAAAGAGGTGACCCACTTGGATCAGTTTCCCGGGTATCTTAAAGATAATGTTAAAGCGGATAAACTCAATGTTTATGCCAATGGTGAAATTACCTATAAGATCAAGGGTTCGGTAGCAAAAGTGACCGCTATCTGGAATTTCAAGGCTGGTGAAGGAGCCGGCGATACCCATTATTCAATCATGTGCGGGTCACTCGCCACTCTTGAAATCCGTCAGGGAGTTGAGGAGAAATACGATCCGACATTATACATTCAAGCCGCTAAGGGGAGCGATCTGAATCGATTTGCAGATAATCTTGAACGGATTGTGAAAACTCTTCCGCAGTCAGGACTCACAATTGAAAAGGTTGGCGACTCAAATTGGAAGGTTATCATCCCTGCGGTTTTAAAAGTTGGTCACGAAGCTCATTTTGAACAGGTAACAGCTAAATACCTGGAATATTTGAAAGCGGGGAAACTTCCGGATTGGGAGGTTCCCAATATGATTACAAAATATTATACCACCACATCTGCTCTTCAACTGGCTAAAGAGGTACAATAGTTACTCTTTATGTTCTTATTTAAAATGCCCGGATCAAAAGTTCGGGCATTTGTTGTTCTCCTAATCTAAACTTTGTCACAACGATTGTCTGTTTCATTTCCGATTTTGTTCATTCCTTAGGAATTCATTTATCAAATCGTTGTTAATACTATTACTACTGGTCAATTGGAGTTAATGCGAGTTATGCGGCAATCGCAGGTGAGGAATCGGTTTTAATTGATGATGAACTTTCTATCGCTAATGATGATCTGTTTATTCAGCAAACCCGTTTTGGAATAATTTTATTGTTGATTTTAATGGACCGGAAAAGTATCTTCATTCTGCCATATCTCCTCTGCTATTCAAATATTGCCCGAGAATTTAATCAAGCATAATATCGTTTCCAGGGATGCTAATCCTTTATTAACGAGCAGTAAATGAATTTTATAAATGATTCTCGACAGTTTCTAAAATCTGATTTAGTTTAAGATTAACATTTTAAATGTTAAAAAAAGTTAAATTTATGTTTTGTAAAATACAGACAATAAGGAGTTTAGACTATTTAATGGAATTAATGTTTAAATAATATGCAAAAAGATTAAACAAGCTATTCTTTTTATCATTTAATTTGTGGAATGTTTTTAAATAAAAAATAAACAAAAAATTCCATACAATGAAAAATTAAATTTTATTCGTTAGTCTTGTTCGCAATTCTAACCGTTTCTTTTGCAGGATGCAAAAAAGATTCTGTAGTCCCAGTCATGAAGACTCATTCTATTACGGACGTTGCTGTTTCTAATCCTGATTTTTCGACTCTGGTACTTGCACTTAAAAAGACAGGCTTAGATGTCGCCCTGGCTGACAACAAGAGTTCATTTACAGTTTTTGCCCCTACCAATGCCGCTTTTACTTCGTTGTTAGCCGAATTAAAAGTTGCTTCATTGAATGATATTCCAACAGAAACTTTAACCAAAGTTTTGTTATATCATGTTAAATCGGGCAAAGCAAGCTCATCACAAATTAAGTCTGGTTATTACTCAAGCTTGGCTGCCGGTCCGGTCGCACAATCTTTTCTTTCCATGTTCATTGACATGACCAATACGAAGATAAATGGTCGTTCCAAGATTACAAAAACCGATATTATTGCAGATAATGGAGTTATACATGTGATAGATAAAGTTTTATTACCTATGTCTGTTGTCGACAATGCGATTGCGAATCCAATGTTTAGTTCGTTAGTTGCCGCTGTAACAAAGGCTAAACTTGTCACCCCGCTTTCAGATAATACCAAGACTTACACTTTATTTGCACCGACCGACGAAGCTTTCTCTGCTTTATTAACTGCGTTGAAGGTCACCTTAAATGATCTTTCGGGTGATGCATTGTCTCCTATACTACTTTACCATGTTATTTCAGGTTTTATTCCTGCAGCAAGTGTCACCGCGGGATATTTCCCAACATTAAACACTGCATTTGGTAAGAATATATCACTTCAGATTGCAACAACTGGTGGAGTTCTTTTAAATAATAGTTCCAAAGTTATTGCGACAGATGTAGTGGCCACCAACGGTATTATCCATGTAATTGATAAAGTTTTGTTGCCACCAAGCGTTGTTGATCTTGCCCTGCAGAATCCTATGTTCAGTACGCTGGTTTCTGCCCTTGTTAAAGCCGACCTTGTTACTGCACTAACTGGTGCTGGTCCATTTACCGTTTTTGCTCCTACAAACGATGCTTTTGCGGCACTCTTTACTGCGTTGAAAGTTAGCGGCGTTGACGCTCTTACCAAGGAGCAGCTTACCCCGATTCTCCTCTCGCATGTTGTAAGTGGAAATGTTCAATCAGGAAGTCTCTCTTCAGGTAAAGTTCAGACTTTGAATGGAGCAAAATTGCTGGACGTGATGGTAAGTGGTGGTGCTGTAACAATTGATGGCAGTGTTCATGTTGTTAAAGCCGACGTTCAGGGATCTAACGGTGTTGTACATGTTATTGACAAAGTTATTTCAGCCCCAATTGTGAAGACTAATTATATTACTGATGTTGCTGCATCTAATCCAGATTTTTCATCCCTGGTTCTTGCTCTCAAAAAGACCGGTCTTGATGTTGCCCTTGCTGACAAAATGAGTGAATTTACAGTTTTTGCACCTACCAATGCTGCTTTCGCATCATTGTTAAGTGAATTGAAGGTGGCTTCCCTTGATGATATTCCGACAGAAACCTTAACCAAGGTTTTATTATATCATGTTAAATCGGGAAAAGCACTCGCATCAGAAATTATGACTGGTTATTACTCAAGCTTGGCTGCAGGTCCTGTCGATAAATCTTATCTTTCCATGTTCGTTGACATGAACAATACAACGATAAATGGTCGTTCCAAGATTACAAATACCGATATTCTTGCAGATAATGGAGTTATACATGTGATAGATAAAGTTTTATTGCCAATGACAGTTGTTGATAATGCTATAGCAAATCCAATGTTTAGTTCGTTAGTTGCCGCTGTAGTAAAGGCTAACCTTGTAGCCCCGCTTTCAGATAATAGCAAGACGTATACTTTATTTGCGCCGACCGACGATGCTTTCTCTGCTTTATTAACTGAGTTGAAGGTAACCCTAAATGATCTTTCTGGAGATGCATTGTCGCCTATTCTACTTTATCATGTTCTTTCAGGTTTTATTCCTGCAGCAAGTGTCACCGCGGGATATTTCCCAACATTAAACACTGCATTTGGTAAGAATGTATCACTTCAGATTGCAACAACTGGTGGAGTTCTTTTAAATAATAGTTCCAATGTTATTGCGACAGATGTAGTGGCCACCAACGGTATTATACATGTAATTGATAAAGTTTTGCTGCCGCCAAGCGTTGTGGATCTTGCCCTGCAGAATCCTATGTTCAGCACGCTGGTTTCTGCCCTTGTTAAAGCTGAGCTTGTTACTGCTTTACAAGGTGGTGATCCTTTAACTGTGTTTGCTCCTACAAACGATGCTTTTGCATCACTGTTTACAGCGTTGAAAATTAGCGGAGTTGACGCTCTTACCAAGGAGCAGCTTACCCCGATTCTCCTCGCTCATGTTGTAAGTGGTAATGTTCAATCAGGAAGTCTCTCTTCCAGTTTGGTTCCGACATTGAATGGCGCAAAATCGCTCGATGTAATAGTAAGTGGCGGTTCTGTTACAATAGATGGCAGTGTCCATGTTGTTAAGGCTGATGTTCAGGGATCCAACGGCGTTGTTCATGTAGTCGATAAAGTTATTATTCCTTAATATAGGTCAGTTATAATATCAACTGATCCATTCCCCGGACCGGATTTAAGTAGTCAGATTAGAATTGTTGATATCTGATAAGTGACTTAGAGGCTGTTCCGGGGAATTTTATGTTTTATTTTTGATATTCAATATTTGCAATTTTATTTATTGTTATTGTTAGATAAATAACTATTTTAGTCAGAAATATTTGTGATAGCAGAAATTATAGCCTATCAATAATTAAACTAGTTTTCTATTCTTATGTCAACGTATTCAATTAAAGATCTTGAAAAATTATCGGGAATTAAGGCTCATACAATCCGGATTTGGGAGCAACGATATCGTCTGATTAATCCAGGGCGAACCAATACGAATATTCGGCTATATTCAGATGATGATCTTGTAAAATTGATTAATGTATCGTTGTTAAACCAAAACGGATATAAAATTTCAAAGATTGCTGATTTGGACAATGACCAGATCAATGAGCTCCTTTTAAAGATAAATAATGATCTTCCCACACTTTCCACGCTAACTTCCAATCTCAAAAAAGCACTTGTTGAGGTTAATGAATTATTGTTTAATGAAGTCATTGAAAAGTCGACTAAGAATATTGGATTTGAAGCTACAGTGGAGCAGTTGTTGTTTCCGTTTTTTGAAATAGTTGGTAATTTATGGCTCTCCGGTTCTATAATTCCTGCGCAGGAGCATTTTTTTACCAATCTCGTCAGGCAGAAGCTCATTGTTGCCATTGATAATGAAAGGATAAAAACAGCATTGGCATCCCCCCGGATTTTATTTTATCTGCCTGAAGGGGAATTTCATGAAATCGGCATGTTATATTATAACTACTTAGCTAAAAAGTTAAATTTTGAAGTGATCTATCTGGGAACCTCAATCCCATTTCGCGATATTATTAAAATGGATGATATCCGAACTTTTCAGATTATTTTTACTTCATTTGTTACTTCTCATGGCGAGGGTACCCTTGCCAAGCGTATCGAGAAAAAACGAAAGGCATTTCCCAATAAAACATTTTTAGTTAGCGGATGGCAGCTTAAACAAGAGCAACCTCATCTGCCCAAAAACTTTTTCCAGGTTTCTTCTTCCGGGGATTTTAAGAAGGCGCTGGATTATTATCTCAAGGAGAATAAGAATTAATTGCAAAATGAGGTTAATACTTTTAATTATTGTCTGACTGGATATGTTTTTTGATTAATAGTTAATCGCTAATGCAATTCAAACCATTGTTTAACTATTTCTGTTTTATCCTGTGGTTCCATGTTATGTCTGAATTCATTGGTTTTACTGTTGTAAATGTAATTCTTACTCCATGAAAGGTGGTTTTTCTGAACCTGTTTAATCCCATCCAGAATGAAATTAAGTTCATCATTGGTCATTGTAGGGTGGAGTGATAATCTTATCCACCCTGGTTTTTGTGATAAATCACCGAAATTTATCCGTTCTGTTATCCGGTTTGACTGATCGTGGCTTACATCGAGCAGAAAATGACCATAGGTTCCGGCACAGGCGCAACCTCCGCGCAGTTGTATCCCAAATTTATCATTGAGTAATTTAACCGCCAGATTAAAGTGGAGGTTTTCGATATAAAAAGAGATGATTCCAAGTCGATTGTGGATATTGTTGGCGAGGATATGAAGCTCTTCGATCTTTTCCAATCCGGCAAATGCGATATTTACAAGCTCTTTCTCCCTTTTTTCAATGTTGGCAATTCCCATCTGGTTTTTCAGCTCAATGCAAAGAGCAGTTCTGATTGTTTGGAGAAAAGGGGGAGTCCCCCCATCTTCACGTGTTTCAATATCATCAACATATTTGAATTCGCCCCAGGGATTGGTCCAGTCGACTGTTCCTCCACCCGGATTATCCGGAACAGAGCAGTTATATATCGCGGAATTAAAAATCAATACTCCTGAGCTTCCGGGACCTCCCAGGAATTTATGCGGGGAGAAGAAGATTGCATCCAGGGCCTCGAGCTGATTAGCGGGGTGCATATCAATTTTCACATAAGGTGCAGAAGCCGCAAAATCGACGAAGCATAATCCTCCGTTTTCATGCATGATTCGGGCCATCTGATGATAGGGGGTTGTGATTCCGGTTACATTTGAACAGGCAGTAAAGGAGCCGATTTTCATCTTACGGTTCCGGTATTTAGCCAATTCGGTTCTTAGTTGTTCGGGATCGACGAGCAACTCTTTATCCGGTTGTAGTTGTACCACATCGGCAATGGTTTCGAGCCATGAGGTGTGATTCGAATGATGTTCCATATGGGTTATGAAAACTACAGGACGCTCTTCCGTTGGCAGCCTTTCCAGCTTATCAACTTTGTGCATTGCCCTGAAGCCAAGTATCCGCTGAAACTTGTTAATTACAGTGGTCATTCCCGATCCCGCATTGATGATCACATCATCCGGCCCCGCATTGACATGTTCCTTGATCTTTTTCTGAGCCAGATGGTAAGCTTTGGTCGTCAATGTTCCCGTTTCTGAAGTTTCAGTATGGGTATTCCCCACGAAGGGGCCAAAAAGATTGGTTATTTTATCTTCTATTGGACCATAAAGCCTCCCACTGGCGATCCAGTCGGCATATATGATCCTTTTTTCTCCGTAAGGTGATTTAAAAGTCTGATTTAAACCAATAATTTCATTCCTGAATTTCTTAAAATATTCCTCCATTATCAACTGGCATTATGCTGCTTTTGAGTCAATGCGCCGGGTAATCTGACGACAATAATAGAAAGAATTGAAATCAAAAAACATGAGTTTTATTCCATTTTCCTTACTCCTGTCACAGGTTTTGAAATTAGTTGGTGAATGTCAAAGATTACGAGTTCATTTTTCCCTTTTATCAACCATGACGCCGGGCAATACAATTGTTTTTGGGGACCAATATTCCAGTATCTTCCCAGGTTGTGTCCGTTTATCCAGACAATTCCTTTTTCCCATGCCGAAACATCGAAATAGGTATCTCCGGTTGCAGAGAGTCCAAATTCACCTTTGAAGAAATTTCCCGGTTGAGTTGGGGTTTCTGTCGAATATTTGAGTTGCTTAATGTTATTCTCCCCGAAAGGTAAGCTAAAAACCTGCCAGTTCATCAGTGTCATCCCATTAAGCGAAACACGTTCGGTAATCCCTTTTCTGTCGATCATATATTCTGCAAAATTAATACGACCCATCCCTTCGACCAGAATATCGAGTTGAGGATTTGCAGAGGTTGACTCCGGTAATTCGATGGTATTTTCTGCTTTGCATCGGTCCAGTTTGCCGATATATTTTCCGTCAATAAAGATTGTAGCATAGTCGTGAAGTTCTGTAATCCGAAGCTTTCCCTTTTTATGACCGATCAGGTTTGTACGATAGAGGATAAATCCTGATTTCTGGCCGAACATCTCCATAGGCTTAGGCTGAGGGGATGAAATCGCAACAGGAAGATTGGCCCAAACTGAGGAGGATGCATTCATTTTAATTTCAGGTATAGTAATCACCGGATTTGGGTCTGGAACTACCCCCATTTTTTGTCCGGCAGGGAGATATTTTGTCAGGAGTTTTCGTAATGCGTAATATTTTGGGGTCGGTTGTCCCATTTCATTGATCGGGGCATCATAGTCATAACTGGTTACGTCGGGTTGGTACTGCGTTGGGGAAAAGGCATTTGCGCCGGCCCAGTAACCAAAGTTTGTGCCCCCGTGAATCACATAGAAATTGAATGACTTTTTATTGTCCATGAGCCATTTAACATCCTTATAGAGAGCGGAGGTGTCCGGTCGTTGCCAATTTTCTCCCCAGTGGGTTAGCCATCCCGGGTATAATTCGCTGCAAAACGAGGGGACATTTGGATTGGCTTTGGTGGCCTGGTCAAAATCTGCAGAGCTTGCAGCAGGATCCAGTCCGATTGCTGCATCGGGAAGTGAACCGGCTTCAAGCATAAAAGGGGTTGCACCATCGGCGGTATAAAACGGAATTTCAATTCCATTATTTTTCCACATCTCCTGAATCCATTTCATATAGCGCCGGTCATTTCCAAAACTTCCGTATTCATTCTCAACCTGAACCATCACAATGGGACCCCCTTTGGTAATCTGCAAATCTTTTACCTGGATGGCAAGCGCCTCAATATACCGGTCAACGGCTTCGATATAACGGGGATCCATGCACCGCACTTTGATGTCCGGAATCTTAAGCAGGTAGGAGGGGAGTCCTCCGAATTCCCATTCTGCACAAACATAGGGTCCCGGACGCAAAATCAACCACATCCCTTCTTCCTGAACAATACGGATGAATTGGGCAATATTATGGTTTTCGGTTTGAAAATCGAATAATCCAGGTTTAGATTCGTGATAATTCCAGAAAATATAGGCAGCTATTGTATTGCATCCCATGGCCTTGGCCATTTTAATTCGGTGACGCCAATATTCTGCAGGGATTCGGGCGGGATGCATCTCTCCGGAAATAATTTGAAATGGTTTGTTGTCCAGCAAGAATTCGGTCTTCGATAGTGTAAAAGAATGCGAGCTGGTCTGCCCAAATGAATTTGTCCCAACCATAGTGATGAAACACAAAAGCGCGAATAGTTTGTTCATGGATTTAAAATTGCAATCATTTTTTTGAGGATCTGAATTAACAAATAGACTGACTCTGGTTTGATTTTGTTATTGTGTAAAGTTAAATAAAAGTGTTGGACTTGGATCTCAATTATTGGTATGCCCCAATAATTTATATCAGTCATCGAATATCAGGATTTGATATTTTATATTTTCAACTGCTTAGCATTGCACTTTTTTTCATATTAGCTAATTTGATTTATTTTCTGGGTATTGAATTTTGTTTTTGTGCTTTGTTGATGTTCGGCGCTGTTCCGTCCGAATGGGGTGCAGCACCTCTGCAAACTTTCGATCGCGGGGAGTATTTGTCAGTGAGGGCCTGACTTGTTCAAGTCCGAACAAGTGAGGCCCTCACTATAGATTAGCTCGGGTATTGCTTAGCCCGGGTTATTAGCTTCGCTGATCTTCGATTCAAATTCAATCCCTTCGGGAGTGGTTGGGATCGGGAAATTGCATACTTGTGCCGCATTTTATTTGCAATTTGGGGTGTTATTGGGGATAATTATGTTACCCGTTCCGGGTTGGGGTGAGGATGAATAACTCGGTTTTGCTACAATCATGTCACCCGTTCCGGGTTTATAACCGATGAATTTATTGACTTTCCGGCTCTGACCATCTAATTCTCTCCATCTCTCCATCACGCTTTTGCACCGTTCCGTCCGATTGGGGTGCAGCACCTCTGCAAACTTTCGATCGCGGGGAGTATTTGTCAGTGAGGGCCTGACTTGTTCAAGTCCGAACAAGTGAGGCCCT
>CANJNY010000017.1 GCA_947475715.1 Prolixibacteraceae bacterium | reverse complement strand
TAAAACCATAAATATTGAATTAACATATTATCCAACCAAAAGAGCCAAAGATTCACAAAATAAATATATAGAAAAGTACGATACCAAACAAAATAAACAACAGAATAACTACAGTGAAAAGAATTACAGAACCATTTCTAATACTAATTTTTATTTTCCAACTTTTTGTCAGTAATGCCGCGCAACCGGCCGATAAAATGGGCTGGTGGAAAGAGGCAAAATTTGGAATGTTTATCCACTGGGGATTATACAGTATTCCTGCAGGAGAATGGAACGGAAAACAGACCAAGATCGGTGAAACAACCGAATGGATAGAAAGCTACATGAAAATTCCGGTGGCCGACTACAAATCGTTAGCTGCCAAATTCAATCCCATACAATTTAATGCGGATGATTTTGTGCGAATTGCAAAAGATGCCGGAATGAAATACATTGTCCTCACTTCCAAACATCACGAGGGTTTTGCCATGTTTAAATCTTCCGATCCGTTTAATGTGGTTGATGCTACACCGTATAAAAAAGATATTGTAAAGGCACTCTCTGAAGCCTGCAAGAAACAAGGGATCCATTTTGGATTATATTATTCCCAGGCCCAGGACTGGAATCATCCCGGGGGTGCTGCCTGCAGTGGTCACTGGGATGCGGCTCAGGAAGGGAGCTTTGACAAATACCTTGATCAGGTAGCAGTTCCCCAGGTGCAAGAGATCCTCTCAGCATACGAGCCTGAAATTCTTTGGTGGGATACCCCATGTGAGATGACAAAGGAGCGCGCCGCTAAATTTGGTCCGATACTCGCCAAATACCCGGATTTAATAGTTAACAACCGGCTCTGTGAAGAGATTGCCGGCGATCTGGAAACTCCGGAGCAATTTATTCCGGCAACAGGTTTCCCTGGCAAGAACTGGGAATCATGTATGACCATGAACACCACCTGGGGTTTCGGGGCGAATGATCACAACTGGAAAAACGCTGAAATGCTTGTCCGGAACCTGATCGACATCGCTTCAAAAGGGGGAAATTACCTGCTAAACGTTGGTCCCACTTCTGAAGGGCTTATTCCGGAGCCATCTATCCAACGACTAAAAGAGGTAGGTTCATGGATGAAAAACAACGGTGAAGCGATTTACGGAACCACTGCCAGTCCCTTCAAAATATTGGATTGGGGACGGTGTACAGTTAAAAAACCGGATGGGAAAAGCTTGTTTTATCTTCATGTTTTTGATTTTCCCAGGGATGGAATTCTTAGGCTTCCGGGTTTATCCGGCACAATGAAAGGAGCCTGGTTATTAAAAAACAGGAAGCAAAAATTCCCGGTTGAAAACGGCGGAAATTATCTGAATATTAATATTTCAGGAGCTAAAAAGGACAACTTTGCAACGGTAATTGTGTTGGAAACAGGGGCTGATGCCATCGTTTATAATAGCCCTGAAATCAAGGCTGAATATTCCGTTTTCATCGACAAGGCTTCATTTAATATTACTGCTGATATTCCGGGTTGTGAAATCCGGTTTACTACTGATGGTTCCGCACCGACCAATAAATCTGCCATATCAGAGAGCCTAAACACAGTATCCGCCTCAACCTCCTTTGTCGTAAAAGCCGTGTGTTTTTTGGATGGAAAGGCGGTAAGTGGTATGTCTGAATTTCGTTTGGTAAAAGAAGAGCCTGTTTTTGCAATTTCAATTCAGGACTCCAAACCTGGTTTACAATACCAATATTACGAAGGGGTTTGGGGGCAAATACCCGATTTTTCAAATTTAAAAACTATCAACCGAGGGGTTACTTCCAATATTGATCTGACTCCGAAAAAGCGCAAAGCCGATTATGGATTTGTTTTCACGGGATACCTCAATGTACCTGAAACCGGTGTCTATCAATTTACACTTAGTTCGAATGATGGCTCTAAAATGAGCATTTCAGGAAAAATACTTGATAACGACGGCCTTCATGCCATGGAAGGAAAATCGATGGATATCTCACTGGCCAAAGGGCTGCATCCCATCGAAGTGCAGTTCTTCCAGGCGGGCGGCGGCGATGGCTTAAAACTGGAATGGAAAACCAATGGGATAATAAGTAAGGTTATTGACCAATCCTATTTATTTTACTAATTAGTACCATGATAAAACCATGCCTTTTCAAAGCAGAGACAACAATTAATATATCACCAAAATGAAGATATTGCTATGTTTCCTTTTACTTGTTTCGACTTGCTTAGCATTTGGACAAAAGAAGCAGGTTTGCTTTAGTTTTGATGATTTGCCTGTCGTAAGCTATGGTAAATCAGATACCTGCTTTCAAAAAGCATTGATTGACAAACTAATTAACTCATTAAAAAAGAATAAAATCCCTGCAATAGGATTTGTAAATGAGTCTAAATTATATGAGAAGGAGAGTCTAAATACCTTTCAGGTTGAGCTTTTAAAAAGCTGGATTAAAAATGGATTGGATTTAGGAAATCACACATTCGCTCACCCTGATTATAATGCAACCTCCTACAAGGATTTCACTTCAGATATTTTGAAGGGTGAAATAATTACAAAGCATCTGCTTCAAAGGAATGGTCAGGAGATTAAATATTTCAGACACCCATTTCTTCATGTCGGAAATACAAAAGCAAAGGGCGATTCATTAACTAATTTTCTTTCAGATCATGGATACACACTAGCTCCTGTAACTATTGACAATGAAGATTATTTATTCGCCCTGGCCTATCATAGAGCCAATTCAAAACAAGACCCGAATCTGATGGAAAAAATCGGAAATGATTATTTGAGCTATATGGAAAAGAAGCTGATCTATTATGAAAAGCAGGCGAATAACCTGTTTGGCCGGAATATAAACCAGATCTTACTGTTGCATGCCAGTTATCTCAATTCAGATTATGTTGATTCACTTGCGGCTATATTCCTGAAAAACAATTACACTTTTATCCGCATGGATGAAGCCCTTGAAGACCAGGCCTATAAAACAGAGATTACACGCTTCGGAAATTGGGGAATATCATGGCTTGACCGATGGGCACTTTCAAAAGGCAAGAAAGGTGATTTTTTCAAAGATGAACCCGAAAGTCCCGACTACATTAAAAAACTTGCAGCGGATGATTGAAACAGACCTGCTTTTTTTATTCTCCAATTATATTATCAAAGGTAACAGTAAAGCAGTCTCCAGTGAATGAAAATAATTTTAATGCCCTTAAACCGAAACATCCTTATCTTTGCATTTTAAGCAAGAGAGAATAGTTCATGGAGAATAATATCGAAAATACAGAGAAATTAACTGATAAAGAAATAGATAGTTGTATTACTGTTTTGGAACACTTACTTGAAAACGGAGATCAGCTTATTCATTTGTCGAAGGAGCAATTTCTCCGGCTCATGAAAGCTGCAGGTCAGATTACCCGGCCCGACAAGGCAGAAATTTATAAGCGGAACAAGAGTGTTAAGGTCGCCAGGAAACAGCAGGAGAGTACTCATAATCGCAATGCCCGTGCCGCCACCAGTATTCGGAGCGCGCGTACCTCAACGGTCTTTGAGGCGCCGGTTCAGATTGCATTACCGGCATCGTCCTTCGCCAGTGAGAAAAGATATCTGTTATCCGAACAGAACTGCTATGTCTGCAAAAAATTATACACCGAAATTCATCACTTTTATGATTCGATGTGTACCGGTTGTGGTGATTTGAATTATGCCAAACGTTTTCAAAGCTGTGATTTGACAGGTCAGGTGGCGTTAATTACCGGCTCGCGGCTAAAAATCGGGTATCACGCCACACTGATGATGTTACGCTCAGGTGCAATGGTTATTGCAACCACCCGTTTTCCTGCAGATTCTGCTATCCGGTTTGCAAAAGAGAAAGATTTCGCGGATTGGAGCCACCGGCTGCATATTTACGGACTTGACCTGAGGCATATTCCAAGTGTTGAATTATTTGCAGGTTATGTAGAGCAAAAATACGAACGACTGGACATTTTAATTAACAATGCCGCCCAGACGGTAAGGCGCCCTTCAGGTTTTTATTCACATTTAATGGGAAATGAGACCTTGCCCTTTCATACCCATTCGGATGAGGTAAAGCAGCTGCTCACCCATCATCAGCAGTGTCTGAAGGAAATTGAAACCTTCAATCGGGAGGGTCTGGATTCGCAAAAAGCCATTGCAGTGACCTGGAACGGGCAAGCCCCGGGTATTGGGATCAGGGCATCAGCCCAACTTTCGCAGGTCCCTTACACTTTTGATAATTCCATTGAAACGAGGGAAGTTTTTCCGGAAGGTAAATTGGATGCCGACCTCCAACAGGTTGATTTAAGAAAAACTAACAGTTGGCGACTCAAACTCGGACAAATAGAAACCCTTGAAATGGTGGAAGTGCAACTGGTGAACTCCATTGCACCATTTGTCCTTTGTAACCGACTCACCTCCCTGATGAGAAAAGATTATACCGGCAAGAAACATGTAGTAAATGTATCGGCAATGGAAGGGAAATTTCACACATTTATGAAAGCTGACCGCCACCCGCACACCAATATGGCCAAAGCATCTCTTAACATGCTAACTCACACAGCTGCCAGTGACCTTGCCAAGGACGGCATTTTCATGAATGCGGTTGATACCGGCTGGGTGACTGATGAAGATCCGGCAGATTTGGCAAAACACAAACAGCAGGTTCACGATTTTCAGCCACCTTTGGATATCGTAGACGGTGCCGCCCGTGTTTGTGACCCGTTTATCGATGGTTCAAATACCGGAAAACATTGGAGTGGAAAATTCCTGAAAGACTATTTCCCGATAAGTTGGTAACAGTTTACCTGCTCTGCTCATAATAGAACCGGTCAAAGTTATCATCCAATTCAAAACTACTTTTACTTAGCTTTTGAGTGAATTTACGACATGAAATTGGCACACTTTTACCTTAATAATCCACATTTTTGATTTTGTTCATTGTATCTTTGCATTAATGAGAACACCACCTGAAAAATCAGATTAAGCGAATGGGGATTCGCAACCAATTTCAACCTGTCTAGTTGGGACGCATTCATTTTTAATCAATCATAAAAAATAAAAAGATGAAAAAAGATTCTGATTTAAAAGACAACGATGAACTGAAAGTTGACCAGACACCTGGTTATCCGGTATATCCCGCAAGTGAGGACATTTACAGTAAAGAGAAGAAAGAGGTTTATACCGAAGATGAAAGTATCTCGTTAGAGGAAGGACTTGATGTTCCAGGTTCCGAATTAGATGATGCCAATGAACTAATTGGTGAAGAAGACGAAGAAAATAATTATTATAGTCTTGGCGGTGATGATCATAATGATTTGGAAGAAAATAACGGGGAGTATTAAGATTCCCTGGTTCCAATTTACAACCACCCGCAGTTATTCATGCGGCTGCTGCGAGGATTACCCAAAAAGATAAAACTCATCAGTACAGTAACAGTTCCTGGCTCTGATAATCCGGAAAGTGTAATCCGAAAATTTGCCACAGTCGATCTCTTATCGGAAGGTCGGGTAGAAATGATAGCATAAAAAGGTGCCTTCTTCGAATTATTCCCGCTTTTTGGTTATGAATTGAAGTATTATAAAGAACTGTTTTGCAGTGAATTAAGTAGTGTAAATAATTAAATATCGTAATTTAATAATAGATCCGTGAGAAAAAAAAATAATTCCAGGAATAACAAATGAGAGCGATAAAACATAAAATACCAATTTCTGTACTTGAACTTGCCACAGTGTCGCAAGGTGGTGATTCCGGGTCAGCCATAGCCAATACAACGGAGGTGGCCCAACATGCCGAATCACTTGACTACAAACGAATCTGGATGGCTGAACACCACAATATGAAGCACATAGCCAGTTCGGCAACATCAATATTGATTGGGCATGTGGCGGGAAAAACGAAAAGTATACGGGTAGGATCCGGAGGAATTATGCTACCCAATCATAGTCCCCTTGTGATTGCAGAACAATTCGGAACATTGGAAACAATCTATCCCGGAAGAATTGATTTAGGACTGGGCAGGGCTCCGGGAACAGACCAGCTCACCGCAATGGCGCTGCGGCGTAACAATATGGACACCTCCTATAATTTCCCAACGGATGTAAAACAGCTTCAGATTTATTTCAGCAAGGACAATTCCAATGCACGGGTTCGCGCCTTTCCTGGTGAAGGGTTAGATATCCCTCTTTGGATATTAGGCTCCAGTACAGATAGCGCCTATCTTGCAGCACAGATGGGTTTGCCCTATGCCTTTGCGGCCCATTTTGCACCTGCACAATTTCGCACTGCAATCGAAATTTACCGAAATAATTTCAAACCTTCCAAACAACTGGAATCCCCTTATGTGATGGCCTGCGTTAATATTATTGGTGCCGACACCGATGAAGAGGCTGAATTTCTGATGACCAGTCTGATCAGATTGTTTAACGGAATAATCACCAATACGAGAAGCCCACTGATGCCTCCGGGTGAATTGCCCGAAAGTTACAGAAACCCCGAGGTGCGCGCATTCGTTAATAATATGTTATCCTGTACGTTCACCGGAAGTGAGAAGACCCTGAGAACGAAACTTTCAGATTTCATTGCCCAAACGGGTATCAATGAACTGATGGCTGCCAGTTATATTTTCGATTTCAAGGCCAAGCTTAAATCATTCACAATCCTGCATGAAGCGTTGAGCAACAATTGATTACTTACGTATAAAACAGGTTTTTAATTATGAAAATTAAAGCAATATTCATAATTGTCATTATACTAACCTTGGTATCTTGCAAAAAGAGCAATTCCGATGATTTTAAATCAAAGGGAATAATTCTTGGACCAGACCTTGGAATGTGTATTTGCTGTGGAGGTTACAAGATTAAAATTGATACCATTATTTACAACTTTGACTCGGTTCCAAAAAATTCAAATATTAACGTACAAAAAGAAATATTTCCACTTCCGGTTAAACTTGACTGGAATATAATTCAGCCAGGTTGTGCCAACTGGATAAAAATTCAAAAAATAAGAAAAGAATAAAACAATTGGTTTTCAATTATCCACATGAATCACTCAGTATTATAATATTAGCCAATGGACCTGTTCAGTAACGAAACGACCAATCTTCTCCCTACAGACGGAATAGTAAATTATTATGGAAAAGTAATGTCAAATCAGCAGGCAGATTATTATTACACCTGTTTACTGGGGTCTATTGATTGGAGAAACGATGAAGCCAGAATCTTTGGAAAACGGATAATAACCAAACGGAAAGTTGCCTGGTATGGCGATTCTAATTATGAATATACCTACTCCGGAACTACAAAGCAGGCTCTGCCATGGACGGAGGAATTATTGGCGATTAAAATCCTGTGTGAAGAAAAAACCGGTGAAAAATTCAACTCATGTCTGCTTAATCTCTACCATAATGGAGAGGAAGGGATGGCCTGGCACAGTGATGGAGAAAAAGATTTAAAAAGAAATGGTGCAATCGGATCGCTAAGTTTGGGAGCTGAGCGTAAGTTTTGCTTCAAACATAAGGAAACGAAGGTAAACGTTTCATTGATTTTAGAACATGGCAGTCTGCTTGTGATGACAGGCACTACCCAAACCCACTGGTTACATCGGTTACCCCCTTCCAGATTGATTACCAAGCCAAGAATAAACTTAACATTCAGGACTATTATTTATTGAGTGCAAAATTTAAATTGCCATACTAAAGGTGATAAGTAATAGGAAGATTTCGTATTTCCATGATAGACTGAATTCTTAATGATCCAAAATAAAAATTTGGTTTTTAATGTTTTATTTCAGCAGATTAATGCTTATATTCGCGTAATTACAATTTCAATAACTGAATTCATTTTCTGTATAAGTGATACAATATGTTATGAAAATTGTCATGCACTTATTATCATTTGCAGGTGGATTAATTCTCTCAAGCTGTGTCACACTTTATAAGCCGAATACGATCCATTCTCCTTTACTGAAACATAAAGGGGAGGCCAATACATCTGCACTTTTAGGGCTCTCCGGATCGGGATTGGCCAATTTGCAGGCGGCCTATGCGATTTCAAATCATACCGGGCTTATGATTGATGGGATGTACCACAATAAGCGGTCAAAAAGCAATGATTCAATCACTGAAAAACTCAATATACTCTTTGTCGAAGCCGGCGCCGGATATTTCACCACCTTTGGTTCTAAAGAAAACAGATTATTCCAGTGTTATGCCGGGGGAGGGTATGGTAATACCACAGATATTATTCACGATTCGAACCCTACAAATCCCGAGGCAAATGCGAAATACTTCAATTTATTCATTCAACCGGGGATAGCATATCTTAATAAGGGGATAGAAGTTGCGTTAGATTTAAGGGGAAATTATGTCCGAATGTTTGATATTAATGCATCGCTATACGATAAATTTGAATGGTGGAATACCAATTTTAAATATTACTCGCATGCCTCGCTTGATTTTATGAATCTGGAACCTAACATCACACTAAAAACAGGCAATGAAAAAATAAAAGGAATTCTTCAGTTGGGTTTAATCATTCCCACAATTAATTCCAAATCCTATTTCGATGTAAACACCTCTTCAATGTTGATTGGCCCCCTTATAAAATTCTCACTTGGTTTAAGTTATTCATTTGGAACGAAAAATTAGTCCTGAAATACCTTCCAAGCGAAGCAGATAAAACCAGATCCGGTCAAAAATCATATTTTCAATCCTATCAGGAATTTAATATGGGCAGAATCCAGATTATAAAGACTATTTTTAGTCCCGGTAAACTTAATCGAATTCGACATTTACAAAATTCACCACACAAAAAATCAAATTATGAAAAAAGATATGAACCATCCCAGTATAAATGAAGAAAGTTGCTCAAATGAAACACCTGTTTACAAGCAAATCCAAACACCTTTCAAAGCCGTTTTTCCAGGAAAATATATTCAGGGAGAAAATGCCCTTCATGAATTGCCGGGGCTGGTTAATCTTTTAGGGAAGAAAGGGCTGCTGATAGCCTCCCCTACTGTAATAAAAAAAATACTTCCGGATTACAGTTTCCAGGATTCGGAGGCTATGATTAGTATTGAAGAATTTCAGGGGGAGTGCTGCGAAAAGGAATTAACGCGCCTTAGTGAAATTGTCAATCGTGAAAATTTCGAAGTAATCATTGGAATGGGGGGAGGCAAGACCATTGACACGGCAAAGATTGTATCCGACAGGGCAGGTATCCCTGTCATAATTGTCCCCACCATTGCCTCAACTGATGCCCCATGCAGTGGCTGTGCGGTAATATACACCAATGATGGAATTTTTGAATCTGTTTATTATCAGAAGATGAATCCACAGGTTGTACTGGTTGATATGACCATTATTGCAGCTGCACCAACCCGGTTTCTGGTTGCAGGAATGGGCGACGCCCTGGCTACATGGTTTGAAGCAAGATCCTGTGAACGCACTCAATCATTAAATGAGTGTGGCGGATATAGTACGATGACCGGTTTAAATCTTGCCCGGCTTTGCTACGACACACTATTACGTTACGGTTCTGCCGCCAAAATTTCAAGTGAGAATCATATCGTCACACCAGTTCTGAACCATATTGTTGAAGCCAACATTCTGCTCAGTGGACTTGGATTTGAGAGTTCCGGGCTGGCTGCAGCACATTCAGTTCATAACGGATTAACAGCCATAGAAGAGACGCATTCCTATTATCATGGTGAGAAGGTGGCCTTCGGGGTTTTAACCGGCCTTCATCTCACTGATGCCCCGATGGAAGAAATTTCAACAGTCTATTCATTCTGTGAAGAGATAGGGCTGCCCACTACGTTCTCAGATATCGGATTGAAAGAGCTTTCTAAAACCAGGCTGATGGAAGCTGCAGTAAAAGCATGCGCTCCGGCAGAGGGGATACATCATGAGGCAGGAATCATTACCCCCGGGAAAGTATTAAATGCAATGATTGCAGCAGATGCAATGGGGAAAGCGAGAAAATTAACAACCAAATGAAAAAGATCGGGAACCAATCCGATGAGGTTGATAATTATATTGCAGGTTTTCCCTCATTAACACAATCTCTTTTAGAAGAGCTCAGGCAAACGATAAAAAATTCTGCACCTGCAGCCGTTGAGGTAATCAGCTACAAAATGCCTGCCTATAAATTGAATGGCATCTTGTTGTATTTTGCAGCATATTCAAAACATATCGGCTTCTACCCCACCGGTTCAGCCATAACAAGATTTAAGGAAAATCTTTCAAGGTATAAATATGCAAAAGGCTCGGTTCAATTTCCACTGGACAAACAGCTGCCACTTGAATTAATTTCAAAAATGGTGGAATTCCGGGTAAATGAAAATATGGAAAAAGGTAAAAAATCGAAACTTTAATATAATGCGGAAGAAAACAGGAATATGCTTCAAAAACCAGTGATGAGTTGGCGCACCTTTTTGACATAAACGAACCAAATTACCATTCATCTTGCCTTGAAAACCACTTTCAGAATTCATTATATTATTGCATTCAAACAAATCATCAATTAAGTTCAACTTTTACGGTATCTGTTCTGTTATAAAAGGGTATCTGACTTGAATCCAATATTCAGATTGAAGCAGTTCGGGCACCGATTTAAAATGGCACCTTGGCTCTCTTTTGAAAATAAAAATACCGGAAACTATCCAAAACAAAATCATAACATTGATTTTGTACTAATTAGTTTTAACTAAATTCTAAATATATCAACCTAATTAATAGTAGAACAAATAAACTACCCAGAATTCAAACCCCGATTATGAAAATTTTACTCCTGCTTTTATTTCCTTTCGCATTGATGGCTCAAAGCGGCAACATCAATAATTCCGGCTCATCCAAGGCCTTTCTCTTTGTAAAATCACTGACTGAATTACAGCAAAAAAAAGCGGTATTCCCGTTTAATGAAATGAACCGGTATGAATGGCATTTCCTTCCAGCGGCAATGGTTGGGCGGACCGGCATTGCAGTTAAAGACCTCGACTCGCTGCAAAAAGAGAACCTTCATCTGTTGCTTCAGGCTTATTTAAGCAATGAAGGCTATGTCAGGACAACAAATATCATGGATTTTGAATACCTTCTCAAGGAGATGCAACCCCAGAATCCAAATCGAATTCCCGAAAATTATTCCGTGTCGATCTATGGAACTCCCAATCAGGATAGTATTTGGGGATGGAAATTCTCCGGACATCATCTGGCTTTGAACTTTACGATCGTCAAAGATAAAATTGGATTCGCCCCTTTCTTCTTTGGAGTTTATCCTGCAGAGGTTAAAGAAGGTAAAAGAAAAGGGACACGCCTCTTGAAGGATCAGGAAGATCTGGGATTTGAATTGGTCAATTCATTGGCTCCGGATCAATTAACAAAAGCTGTTTTTCAATTAAAAGCCTATTCAGAAATTGTAACTACAAATTCACAAAAAGTTGGACCTCTTGAACCCGTAGGTCTGTATGCCCATGAAATGACCCCATCACAAAAAATAGTTTTAAACAAAATCATCGCTGCATATTTATACTCCATGCCTACAACTCTTGCGGATGCAAGAATTACAAAAATTAACACCGAAGATATGAATGGGGTCAGGTTTGGCTGGGCAGGTGAAACAGTTCCCGGGAAACCTCATTATTACCGAATACAGGGCAAGAGTTTTTTAATTGAGTTTGACAATACCCAGGACAACACCAATCACATTCACACGGTCTGGCGTGATTTTAACGGAGACTTTGGTGAAGATCTGATCCGGGAGCATTATCATAATTCAAAACATCAACATTAAATTCTAAAATTTGCTATTTATTGTTAATACAATTTATTTATATTTGCGGGCTGTTAAAAAAAATAAGCTGGATCTATAAATAAACATGAAAATTGTATTAAAACAAAAAACAAACACTCCTTCTGCTAAATTTTTAACTAAAAATATTTCAATCCGTTATCTGACATTTCGAAAGTTCTCTCTTTTTCTAGCTTTTTTCTTCTTTTTCTGCCAATCATCTTTCGGGCAATATCCGGGTTCAGGTCAGATTGAGTTGGAATCAGCATCCATACCGAAGTTTGTAGACTATCTGCCCCATTTTGCCGGACTTCGGGTTAATGCAAAAACGGGGCAGCAATTGATTATTAAAGGGGTGTTGACAAGGCAGATTGCCTTATCAACAGGCACAGTACTGGACAATGGAATTATTGGAACCGATCCCGATGCCGGATACGGGAATTACCTGGTCTATAGCCTCTCCAATGACAACGGAAACACGTGGACACCACCCCGATGGCCGTCTTATTCAATTGAAGCACAACGGGGTAATCCGGTGAACATGAAGATCAGAAATGATCTCTACGGAGTGAGCTACAAGGAGGTTAATATTGCAGTAGATCAAACTACAATGATGGCTTCAGGAGTTCCCATTATCGGTAATCCCTTAACAGATCCGTACAATGGACCAATCCCGATGTCATTACATTTACACGGTGGCGAAGTACAATCGGGATCCGACGGAGGACCGTATGCCTGGTTTACCCCAGGTTATGGATTGAAAGGAAGCGGATTTTCTGAAGGGGTGGATTCGGTATTACATTACCCCAATACTCAGGAAGCTGCTACGCTTTGGTTTCATGAACATAGTCAGCTGGGATTAACCCATGTGAATGTGTTTGCCGGTATGGCCGGGTTTTATTTTCTAAGAGGCACCGATGAGGAAAAGGATAAGTTACCAGGATTCTCAAACGATGATCTAGTTCAGGAGATTACTCCAAACGGAAAAACTGCAGATCCTTTGCATGTTGCCCCCTATTTACCGGAGATCGAATTACTGATTCAGGACAGATCATTCGACACAAAAGGTGAGCTTTTATATCCGGTTGAACCTACGAATCCCGGAATACATCCATTTTGGGCACCCGAATTTTTCGGTGATATTATCACTGTCAATGGCAAATCATGGCCCTATTTAAGTGTTGCTCCCAGGAAATACAGGTTTCATTTGCTCAATGGATCCAATGCCAGATTTTACAATATCTGGCTTCAAAACCCATCATCTAATGCACCAGGACCAGAAATAATTCAGATAGGGACAGATGGCGGATTATTTGATAGTCCCGTTGTTTTTAATCCCAAACAGAGTCAAAAATTACTGCTGGGTCCGGGTGAGCGGGCAGATGTGATTGTAGATTTCTCTGCCTCAACAACAGGCAGTGTCATAACTATGATGAATGATGCCGCGGCACCTTATCCGGACGGGGATTATGTTAATGAAGGAGGGACTGATCAAATCATCCAATTTGAAGTAAACGGGAAAATGATCAGCAGTAAGGATCCCTTAAAATCGGGGAATGATTTGAGCTCTGTCCCACCAAAATTAAGGCAAAATGCACTGGTTAGGCTCACCGATTTTAAGGGTCGGATCAATTCAAAACCGGATGTCACCAGACAATTAGTCCTAAATGAGGTAGCAAGTGACGATGGGCCGATTATGGTTTTACTAAATAATTCCAGGTATGAGGAGATGGCAGAAATGCCCGATATGTTTGGCGGACTAACGGAGAAACCTGTTGAAGGAGAAACTGAGAAATGGCAGGTAATTAATACCACCGGAGATGCCCATCCTTTACACATTCATCTGATACAATTCCAGGTTGTAAGTCGTCAGAAATTTGATGCAGACAAGTATATGGATGATTATATGAAGTTATTCAAAGGGATAAATGGCGGCATGCCCGGAATGTACATGGGGGGAGAAGGACCACCATTCAAATATGAGACAATTAACTCAGATGGAGCTATTGGAGGAAACCCGTCAGTTTCACCCTATCTTCAAGGATCTATCAAGGGTGCAGAGCCGAATGAGGTCGGTTGGAAAGATGTGATTAAATCATATCCTGGAGAAGTATTGACCATTATGATCCGCTTTGCTCCTGTGGACTTACCACTTTCAACACCTAAATCACTTGCCCTTTTCGATTTCGACCCAAGCATTGGGCCAGGTTACATGTGGCATTGCCATATTCTTGAACATGAAGATAATGACATGATGCGTCCGATGTTTGTGCAGGCCAATCCCTCAAGACCCAACGCCAAATCAACGAACCAATATAATGGTAAAGATCCTATATTAAAAGGGTTAGGCCTCGATTCACCTGTTCCCAACCTGATAAGCACAACCAGTGAAATAAGGTTTACAACTTCAAATGACTCTCATGTTAATCTTACACTATACAACATCGTTGGAACTACGGTGCATACTTTTATCGACGCTGAACTTCCCTCAGGAACACAAACGGTAAATCTATCCAACGGAAATCTTGCCAGCGGAACTTACCTGTGTGTACTTCGGGCAGGATCAAAGGTGACTACTAAAAAACTGATTATTCAAAAATAACAATGAATAACACCCCTTCCATACTAGCCATTAAGCCACTGGGATTTATGTGGCCAACCACGAATCCGTTTCTATTTTGTGCCCATCATCTGGATATCTATCCAAAAGGAAATGCAGATTTGGGGCCCGCAGTTTCGCTTGCAGGACGTGATCTTGGACAGGATTTTACGCCCAAAGATGGATGGCGGATGTATCATGGTCAAAAAGTTCCGGGGTTCCCGGTCCATCCACACCGTGGTTTTGAGACGATTACGATTGTCCGACAAGGATTCGTAGACCATTCTGATTCGCATGGACAGGCTGGCCGGTATAGCGCAGGTGATGTACAATGGATGACCGGAGGATCAGGATTGCAGCACTGCGAGATGTTTCCGCTACTTCATGCTGAGTCTGAAAATCCGACTGAGTTATTTCAGGTCTGGTTAAACCTTCCCCGATCAAAAAAATTTACGGAACCGTACTTCAGGATGTTATGGAGAGAGGATATTCCGAAACATGAGATTAGCGACATAAACGGAAGAGTTACTGAAATTGATGTGATTGCAGGAAGTTATCACCAAATAAACGCACTGCCTCCCGCCCCTGATTCCTGGGCTGCAGATCCCGGAAACGAAGTTGCCGTATACACCATCAGGATGGATGCAGATGCTCAATGGATAATCGCTGCTGCCGGTGAGATGGTAAACCGAACCATTTATTTTCATGTAGGTTCGGCGATCACCATAAACGGTACCTTAATTGAATCCTCAAAGGCAATAGTTGTGAGTCCGAATCAGGAACTAACCATCACAAATGGCAATACAGAATCGCAGCTGCTCCTGTTACAGGGAAAACCGATTGAAGAGCCTGTAGTACAATATGGACCATTTGTGATGAATTCTCAGGTTGAAATCCAGCAGGCCATGTCAGATTACAGGCAAACTGAATTCGGAGGATGGCCCTGGCCAAACCGTGAAATGGTCCATCCCGGAAACAAAGGACGCTTTGCGAAATACAGGAATGGCAAAGAGGAGATTCGATAACGAAAATCAAGTAATGAACAGATTTAGCAGGAACTTTAGTAAAAAACGGATTGTGTTTTGAAATAGTTACTAAAAGTTCTTGACTGTATCCAACTAAATCTTATTTTTGCTAGCCATAAGTGGTATTTCCAAACATAACAATCAAATTATATGGAGCAAAAATCCCCAAATCGCAGAACTTTTCTAAAAGCATCGGCGGCTACGGTAGCCGGAATGATGATCATTCCGCGGCATGTCCTAGGAGGCCCAGGCTACGTTGCACCCAGTGACCAGCTTACTAAAGCCATTATAGGTACAGGCGGCATGGGTCGCGGCCACATCTCTTATGAAGGGACCAAGGTCGTTGCCATTTGTGATGTCGACAAGAAGCACCTTGAATTAGCCAAATCGATGATTCCCAATTCAGTTGAAATGTTCCATGATTACAGGGAACTGTTGCTCCGTCCGGAAATTGATATTGTGCATATCGCAACTCCACCTCACTGGCATGGCTTAATGGCTATTGAGGCTGCCCGTGCCGGAAAAGATATCTGGTGTGAAAAACCAATGACCCGTACAATCGGAGAAGGCCAGAGAGTTGTTGAAGAGGTTAATAAGCATGGCCGCATGTTCAGGTTAAATACCTGGTTTAGATTCAAAGATAATTTCTATGGTTTAGAAACAGAAGTTAAGCCTTTAAAGAAAGTGATCGATAGTGGTATCCTCGGATGGCCACTAAAAGTTACGGTGAGCGGAAACACCGGTTTTGACTGGAAATTCTACTGGCGTGGTGAAAACAATCTCTCACCACAACCGGTGCCGGAAGAGTTAGATTACGATTTCTGGCTGGGTCCGGCTCCTTATCGTCCATATAATGTTGAACGTGTACACTCCAAATTCAGGGGCTACTGGGATTACGACGGAGGCGGATTAGGCGATATGGGTCAACATTATCTTGACCCGGTACAGTATCTGCTTGGCAAGGACAATACCAGTCCAATCCGCATTGAAGTTGATGCTCCACAACAGCACGAAGATGCAGTTGGTTCGTGGCGCAGGATTGAGTATACCTATGCCGATGGATGCCAAATAATCCTTGACGGTGAAAACAGAGATAAAGACGCGGCCTATATCGAGGGTCCACATGGTAAAATATTCAAAGGTTTTGAATCAGATATTCCCAACCTGAAACAATTTATCGAAACGTTACCTGATCCGGAATCTCGTATAACAACCTTTACCGAATCGGTAAGAACACGCCAGAAATTTGCCCTTAACGAAATGAACGGACACCGCTCATGCACCTTGGTTAATTTGGGGATTCTGGCAGTAAGATTAGGAAGAACCTTAAACTTCGATCCTGACAAACAGGAATTTATCAACGATGAAGCGGCAAACAGGTTAATCCACCAGCCTATGCGGGCACCCTGGACAACGATTTAATTTATCATTTAAAATATATAGTCTGATGAATAAGATATTTAATTCACTTCTGGTCATGCTTGCCATATTGATGATCACAACCTCAATAAAGGCTCAGGATAACAGAACATTAACTACCAAAATTGCGGATTTGCTGGCTCAGATGCCATCGAATAATCTTCAGCAACGTGATAAGCTGGCCGAAGAGGTAATTTCACTTGGAGCGGAAGGATTTCAGTTAATCGCTGACAAACTGGTCCCTTCCGGGAAAGGTGATAATTCCACTTTAGTCTTTGCGATCAACGGATTGACCCGTTACGTAAGTGCTCCAGGCAAGGAAGGACAAAGAGCTTTTGCCGAGACCTGTTACATCAAGGCATTAGAAAAAGCTGGCGACACTGAAACAAAGGCGTTTTTCATACGTCAGTTAAAGTTAATCGGCAAAGATAAGGCCGTAGTCGCAGTAACTGCATATCTGAATAACAGTGACCTATGCGAGCCTACCACTTTTGTACTTACTACTGTGAACAGTGAATTAGCCAAAAGTGCCCTAGTGAATGGATTATCAAAGGCAGAGGGAAAATGTTTGGTTACGTTGATCAAGGCTCTTGGTGAATTGCAGGTTACTTCAGCAAATAGCGGAATATTAAAACATATCTCCTCAGACAATCAAAATCTCGCCAAAGTATCGCTGGCCGCAGCAGCAGCAATCGGTGCGGTTGAATCATATCAACCACTCTTAGCTGCAGCACAGAAAGCAGGATTTGTCTATGAACCCACAAATGCCACGTCCGCTTTTGTCTCCTACGCCAGCCGTTTAGGTGAATCCGGAAATCTGACATTTTGTTCAAAAGCGTGTGATGAAATTATAAAGGCTTGCCAGTCACCTGCCCAACTTCATAATAACTCTTCCGCTTTGGCCATTTACGCCCGCTATTTTGAAAATGATGCTCAGGCAAAACTTCTCAAAGCGTTTGATAATAATGATAAAGCATTCAGATATTCCATCTTAAACCTGGCTGGCAAAAGTCAGCTCGCATCCACAAAACTTTGGATGGCAAAAGCTGCAAAAGTACAACCGGAACAAAAAGCAGAGATCATAACAATGCTTGGAAAGAAAGGGGATCTTTCGGTCGCCGAATTTATTAAAAAGCAGTTTGGAGATAAAAACAGTAATGTTAGTGAGGCTGCCATCGCTGCTTATGCTAAACTTAAAGGGAAAGAGGCCATTTCTGATTTGACTGCTCTTCTGGCTAAAGGAGTTCAACCGGCTTATATCGCAAAAATACTTGCTTCACTGGTAGACGAAAAAGGGCTGGCTCCTATTGCTGCAATTCTTGATAGCGCACCGCAGAATTCAAAAAATGAAATAATTACATTAATTGGTGCCAAATCGGGTAAACAGTATTTTGACCAGTTATTCAAATACACTGATAGCACAGATCCGCTGATCCAGACTGCAGCCTATGGCGCAATGATTCATACATCATCACCAAAAGATATTGATCGTTTACTGAAACTCTTATATGCCTCCGAAGATTGCGATAAAATTAAGAATGTTCAGGAAGCAATAGTGAATGCGGCATCTCAAATAAATGGTAAAAATGAACAGGTTGCCCCATTAATTGCTCAAATGGAAAAAGTATCCAAAAAAGGACGGATCCTTGAGATATTGCCACGTTTAGGTGGTCAGACAGCGCTGAAAGCAGTAACCGGATTTATTTCTTCCTCAGACACGGGGGAAGCCGATGCCGCATTTAATGCGTTGATCAACTGGAAAGATCATACCGCATCAGCCGCATTGTTTGAAATCAGCAAAAATTCACACGGCGAAAAGTTATCCGGAGCAATTACTGGTTTTGTTGGGCAGATCAAAGGTTCAAAACTGCCTGATGACCAAAAATTATTACAATATCGGAAGATTTTCGGTTATGCAACCGACAGGAAAGAGAAAGAGCTTATTTTAAGCTCAATAGGACGTGTCAAAACATTCCTCTCATTGACAACAGCCGCATCTTATCTCGATAACTCCGAATTGAAAGGCGAAGCCGCTCAAGCAGTAATGGCAATTGCCTTACCTTCACAGGGGCAAAAAGGATTGGCAGGTGTAGTCGTGCGCGATGTGTTGAATAAAGCACTTAACAGCCTTGCCGGCAGTGAAAGTGAATATGACAAGGCAAGAATTCTCAAATACCTCGAGGAGATGAGCTATGAAGATGGCCTCGTACCGATGTTTAACGGAAAGGATCTAACCGGATGGCAGGCACTGGTAGGTAATCCTGTTACAAGAGGCCAAATGGATCCGAAGGAACTTGCAAAAAAACAACTGGAAGCCAACCTGAAATTAGGAAGTAACTGGAATGCAAAGGATGGCTCCATCGTCTTTAACGGCGAAGGAGATAATCTTTGCTCAGTAAAAAAATACGGTGATTTTGAAATGGTTGTTGATTGGAGAATCACAAAAAAAGGGGATAGCGGGATTTACCTGCGGGGATCACCACAGGTCCAGATCTGGGATACATCACGTATAGAAGTTGGTGCACAGGTAGGTTCGGGTGGATTATACAATAATCAGAAAAATCCTTCAAAACCCTCAAAGGTTGCCGATAATCCGGTAGGAGAATGGAATACCTTTAGAATTAAGATGATCGGCGAAAAGGTTACGGTATATCTCAACGGTGAATTGATCGTTGACAATGTGACACTTGAGAATTACTGGGATCGCTCAATTCCAATTTTCCCTAAAGAATCAATTGAATTGCAGGCACATGGTACAGACCTGGCATTCAGAGATATCTACATTCAGGAATTAAACAATAACGAATACACCCTTCCTGCAGAAGAAGCTCAGGATGGATACAAAGCCTTGTTTAATGGAAAGAATTTCGAGGGATGGACTGGAAACCTGATCGACTATCATGTTGAAAACGGAGAAATAGTGCTTCATCTGGATAATGGCCCTTCGCATGGTAATATGTTCACATCAGGCGAATACAGTGATTTTATCTATCGTTTTGAATTCCAGTTAACCCCTGCTGCAAACAACGGCATTGGAATCCGTGCGCCTCTTGAAGGAGACGCAGCCTATCAGGGAATGGAAATCCAGGTTCTTGACAACGAAGATCCGGTTTATAAGGATCTTGCGCCTTATCAATATCATGGATCGGTATATGGAATCATCCCTGCAAAACGGGGATATCTTAAACCTGTTGGTCAATGGAATTATGAAGAGATCTATGCCAAAGGCAACCATATCAAAGTAACCCTAAATGGAACAGAGATTCTAAATGGTGACCTCAAGGAAGCTGCGAAAAATGGTCCATTGGATCACAAAGCACATCCCGGGGTGATACGCGAGAAAGGACATATTGGGTTTCTTGGACATGGTTCAGTTGTTAAGTTTAAAAATATCAGGTTGAAGGAATTAAATAAAAAATAGTTAGTTTTATAACTTATTAATTGATAAGAAGTAAAATTAGACTTACCGCTTAAGCCACTCATTCAGTTTTCAGCACTGAAATGAGTGGCTTAATTTGGTTGAAAACAAGGTGGGTTTTAACAAACAGAGATATTCAAAATGAGTAACGAAAACCTTTCAGGTCAAGTGCAGACAAGAATATTGTCCATCGACTTTTTCAGAGGATTTACGATGTTTATGTTGATTGGCGAGTTCTCCGGCTTCTTCAGCACATTGACTAATCCGGTGTTCGATGGAACTATTATTTCGTCAATTGGCCGTCAACTGGAGCATGTTGAATGGATAGGACTTCATTTCTGGGATTTGATTCAACCATTCTTTATGTTTATTGTTGGGGTAGCGATGCCATTTTCAATGACAAAAAGGTGGAATAGAGGGGATAGCTGGAAGGTAACCTTACGCCACGCAGCAGTCCGCTCCGTACTATTACTTTTTCTGGGCTGGGCGCTTTATTGTATCGGACCGGGTAAAATTACGTTCCGATTCACTAATGTACTGGCACAACTATCTGTTACATATATCATTGCTTTCCTGTTGATGCGCAAAACAGTAAAGTGGCAATTGATCATATCATTTCTTCTGATTCTGGCTTCTCAGTTGCTTTATCTTTACTGGAATATTGCCGGATTCAATCAACCGTTCACCCCTGATCAAAACTTTGGCTCATGGGTTGATTTAGCACTTACCGGTACTCCCGGCGGTGGACACTGGGTAGCATTTAATGCAATTCCAACATCCGCACATACCATTTGGGGTGTTATTACCGGTATGATACTCATGAATGACTGGACACCAAAAAGGAAAATTCAAACCATGATTGTGGCAGGTTTGGCAGCTTTGATTATTGGATTCTCATTAAGCCACTTTATCCCGATTATCAAACATATCTGCACCGCATCTTTTGTAATTGTGAGTGGTGGATGGTGCATCATTGCCATGGCTTTTTCGTTCTGGATAATTGACATGATGAATTTCAGAAAATTTTCAATCTTTTTTGCAGTTGTAGGGATGAATCCGCTATTTATCTATCTCTTTGCTCATACAAACGGAAATAACTGGATTGAAGCCATTGCCAAACCTTTTACAAATTTAATTTCCGCACCTTTCGGACCGTTAGTCAGTGATATGACTTTAACACTAAGTGTGTGGGGAGGATTATGGGGAATATGCTATTTCCTGTATACCCGAAAAATATTTATCAAGCTTTAGATTAAGTAATAAAGTGAAACAAAAAATTAAGAAATTTTCAATAAACCTTTTGAAATTCGGGGTTTCTGCATTAGCAATCTGGTATGTTTTGTCTAAAATTTCGTTTAAGGAAGTATTAGGGGTATTCTCTACTGCCAATATTTACTACTTAATAGTCTCATTTTTCCTTTTAGTAATTTCATTTATTTTTTCTGCCTTCAGGCAAAATCTCTCGTTCCGGAATACCGGTGCCCATATTTCACAAGTACTTAATATCAAACTATTCTGGCTGGGAATGTTCTATAATCTCTTTCTCCCCGGTGGTATTGGTGGTGATGGATATAAAGTTTATCTGGTGAATAAATACCGTAAAAACGGCCTTAAGAATAATATCGGAACGATGCTGGTAAACCGAATTGCAGGTCTGGTTGCCATTGGGATGATCACCGTTGTACTCTATTATCTGTCGGGATTACATCTTGAGTACGGGAAGCAAATGTGGCTCGCCATTCCCGCTATCTATGGTTCTTATCTTTTGGTGCTGAAGTATTTTTTAAAGCGTTTTTTAAAGATTCACGCCGGACTATTCTGGTGGTCATTGGCATTGCAAGGGATGCAATTTATTTCAGCGATTTTAATTCTGGTTGCTTTTCATCAAACTTCAGACTTATTTGATTATCTGTTTCTCTTTTTTGTCTCTGCAATAGCAACTGCACTTCCAATCACTATTGGGGGGATTGGTGCCCGTGAAATGGTTTTCCTGATAGGTGCCAAAATGCTGGGGCTAAACAATGAATTGTGTATCGCATTAAGTCTGATGTTTTTCCTGCTATCTGCAATAATCTCCCTGGGTGGATTATATTGGGTTTTTCTTCCACCTTTCAGACGTGAACCAAATCCGCACAACCAGGCTTCATGACAAATTAATTGGAAGCTGGCCAATGATAAAATATGTCATTATAGTGATCTATCTCATCTCCACGATTGTGGTAGGGGTGATTTCTGCCCGGAAAATCAGAACGGAGGGAGATTATTATATCGCTGGCAGAAAAGGAAATATCTGGAGAATTACAGGTTCACTTCTGGCAACAATTTTAGGAAGTTCTGCAATTCTTGGTACAGCAGATCTTGCCTTAACACAAGGATGGGCAGCCTGCTGGCTACTGCTTTGCGCCTCCTTCGGACTTTTTATGCTCGTGCCAGTTTCGATAAAAGTTCGTCGGCAGGGGAAATATACACTTCCTCAAATGATCGGGGACTTTTACGGGAAAGAGGCCAAAATGATCTCTTCATTCATTATTTCAATTGCCTGGATAGCCATTATCGCTGCACAAATTATAGGTGCAGCAAAAATTATGGCAGGTTTTACAGGATTAGACTATGCGTTGAGCGTCTGGGGTTCCGGTGCCGTATTTATTTTTTACACGGTGATTGGAGGTCAGATATCAGTATTAAAAACAGATCTTTATCAATCGTTTATCATTATCGGAGGAATCCTGTTGACTGCGGGGTACATTTTAGTTAAACAACCCGTTTCTCCCTTTATAATGACTCCGCTAAAATTTCCATTCAATGAGGGTTTCCACCCGTTTGACCTGATCGTATTGGTATTAACCTATTCCACCACATTTGTTGTGGGTCCTGATATTTACTCACGCCTTTTTTGTGCTCAAAATGAACAGATAGCAAGAAAAAGCGTATTGATAAGTGCCATTGTATTGATTCCATTTTCGTTATGCATAACCTTCATTGGGGTATTTGCAGCCTATAAATATCCTGAACTTCATCAGCAAAAAGGTTCAGCCTTAATTCCCGTAATGTTGAACACGTTACCGGAATGGGGAATCGGATTACTGGTTGCCGCCTTACTCTCAGCGGTAATGTCAACCGGATCGACAACCCTGCTCACTTCAGCAACAATCATCAGTGATCCATTCTCAAAAGGTCTCGACAACGGTTATTCCATTAAAAATACGAAGATCATTATGGTATTTATAGGAATTTTAAGCATTCTGCTTGCATTAACAGTGCATTCCATAATTCAGTCACTCCTTATTGCCCTGACCATATTCTCTGGAGCATTTATCATTCCCACGATTTGGGGTCTATTCGGTTTTACCACCACAAAAAACAGAAGCGCTATTGCGATGATCACTGGCGGTATTGTGGCACTAACTGGTAAAATAATTGCCTTAAACTGGGCAAATACTGCTGGTAATTTATTAATAATCATCGGATTCATTTTAAATGCAATGATTCTTTTCAGTGGGATCCGGACAAAAAAAAATTAATTTAGTACATTTGTAAACCGGAAAATATAAAAATACCAGGAATGAATTTCAACCCGATTTTATTGCTCACACTCTTAATCCTGTTTCTCCTGTCATGTGAAAAACCGATACCTATTCCGGTTATACGCATCATACCACAGCCTGCGCGAGTACTTACACAGGATGGAGTATTTCGAATAACACCAACCACAAAAATAATCGTTGATAATTATGATCAGCAATTATCTGAAATTGCACGCTTTCTGACCGCTCATGTTGAGAAATATTTTGGGATCACCACCATGGTAATTTCGGAAAAGAAAGCTCCAAATTCAATCATACTGAAGATTAATGAAAGTCTAAAAATAGGAAAAGAAGATTATAAGCTGACTGTTCTACCATCCGGAATAACCCTTGAAGCAACTGCACCAAATGGACTCTTCTATGGCATTCAGACCTTAATTCAACTTATGCCATACTCTCCACAGCTACTCAATGAGATTATCGTACCCGGAGTTGAAATTAATGATGGCCCTCAATTTGCGTGGAGAGGACTACAACTGGATGTAAGCCGCCATTTTATGCCCAAAACATTTATATTTAAGTATCTGGATGATATGGCTATGCATAAATTGAATACTTTTCAATGGCACTTAAGCGATGATCAGGGTTGGAGAATCGAGATTAAGAAATACCCCCGACTCACGGAAATAGGTTCTGTAAGAAAACAAACCATCATCGGACATTTAAATAATTCAGTGGGTATGGATACTCTAAAAACCGATGGTTACTATACACAGGATGATATTCGGGAGATTGTATCATACGCTTCAAAACGATTCATTACTGTTGTCCCTGCAATAGAAATGCCTGGCCATGCATTAGCTGCCCTTGCGGCGTATCCGGAACTTGGCTGCACTTCAATACCTTATGAAGTGGCTGGGCGATGGGGCTCATTCAGCGATACTTTTTGTCCGGGAAAAGAGGGAACCTACACATTTATAAAGGATGTTATAACTGAAATTTCTGAAATTTTCCCAGGGAAATATATCCATATAGGTGGTGCAGAAACATCGCAGGTAAGATGGGATAAATGCCCGGATTGTCAGTCCATAATCCGGGAAGATTCACTCGACTCCACCATCGAACTACATAATTATTTCACAAGAAGGGTAAAGAACATCATTTATTCATTTGGAAAAATACCTGTCGGATGGGATGATATTTTAAGGGATACCACGACAACTACCAGTGGTGTAGTAATTTCGTGGCATGATGAAGAAAAAGCAATTACAGGTACCAGAAAAAAGATTAATACAATTCATTCACCAGCTAAATTCTGCAACTTTGATCAATATCAATCAAATCCGGCAAATGAACCACTTGCAGTTGGCGGGCTTCTAACCCTGGAGCAGGTGTATAATTTTGATCCTATACCTAAAAACTTATCCGTTCAGGATGCCAAATATATTATAGGGGCTCAAGCGAACATCTGGACCGCCTATATGAAAACTCCAGTATTTGTTGAATATATGACTTTCCCACGTGCTGCTGCACTGGCTGAAATTGTTTGGACTCCTAAAAAGGAACAGAACTACAGATCGTTTAAAAAACGAATGTCTTTTCAGATTAAGCGATATGATGCAGAAGGAATAACCTACTGTAAAACAGAATTCAAATCGACCATATACTAAGATCAAAAAACAGCATTTTATTCAACAAAAAGGCCGGCTTCATTTAAGAAACCGGCCTTTAAATATTTTACTTCCGAATGATTATTTTGCGATAATAACCAGAACTTTAGAAAGGCTCCAAAATTCTTTCGCATTAAGAATAACAATTTTATCCACCGATTTCTCACCATCAATGCGGTATGAACCCTTTGGATGAGAAGTTACGATGGTAATCTTCTTTTTCATAACCGGAATTTCACTAACCTTGGTAATATCAACCCGCGTAAAATCATTCATGTTAAGATCAGCAAGTAAATTTTTAGTCCTGCCAATGCCAATAAAACCACCAGCTCCAGTGATTATCTTCTTATCTTTAAGTTCCCTGTTTGTTCCGATAGTATAATAGGCAGTATTTAAAGCTTCTGTTTTAGCGTCAATGTCAGCCTGTTTTTTGGCATTGTCTGTCGTTAAATTGTTCACATTCGTGTTCAGATCTGCCACTTTTACATTCAAATCTTTTACCTGAATATTCAATTTACCCAATTCATCGGTCAGCTGAGCGATCTGTGTATTCTTTTCATCAATCGATTTATTCAGATTATCGATCATTTTTTGAAGCTCTGCAGCATGTTTATTTGACTTACTAAGTTTTGAAGTCAATTCAGCAACTAATTTACGATTCTTTTGAAGAAGATTGTAAATATATTGAATATCACTGGCTATTTGTTCTTTACGTGAACCTTTAACTTCACCGGACTTTGCACTTTTATCGATAATTAATTCTATTTTTTTTATCGAATCCAGGTTTGCTTCAACGGCATTAAATGTGGTAACAAAATCGGCAATATTAGAATCCTTATCAGTTCCAACAGCTCTTAAACTATCGTTTTGCGCCTGCAAACGAGCTATTTGTTCTTTTCTGTGAGCACATCCGGAAGTCAAAATAATGACCGGAATTAACAATACATAGATAATTTTCTTCATGTTTTGAATCTTTTAAATTAAATTTTGACTAAAACTAATGGTATTTTTACTAACACAGAAATATTTTAGGAATTATTAACTATACATCTTATTTTTTCGCTCTTTCAACTCTTCGTTTGAGATGTATTCATCGTATTCCGTCATCTTGTCTATGATACCTTTGGGTGTTAATTCAATCACACGATTTGCGATTGTCTGTATAAACTCATGGTCATGTGAGGACATCAGAACATTCCCTTTAAAATTGGTTAACGTATTGTTAAATGCCTGAATAGATTCAAGATCGAGATGATTCGTAGGAGTATCCAGCACCAGTACATTCGCATTTCTAAGCATCATGCGTGAGATCATGCATCTCATTTTTTCGCCACCCGAAAGGACTGAAATTCGTTTGTAAATCTCTTCGCCGGAGAATAGCATTTTACCCAGATAACCACGGATATAATTTTCACTCGTATCGCTCGAATACTGTCCGAGCCACTCGACCAGATTAAAGTCAGAATTAAAGAAATCGGAGTTGTCCATAGGCAAATAGGCACTGGTAATGGTTTGACCCCAGAAATAAGTGCCTGAATCGGGTTGATCGTGACCGGTAATTATCTCGAAGAGGGCTGTCATCGCACGGGGATCTCTGGAAAGAAATACCACTTTATCATCCTTTTCGACATTAAAATCAAGATCCTTGAATAGCACCTCGCCCTTTATACTTTTACTTAATCCTTTTACTTCAAGAATTCGGTTGCCGGGATCGCGATCCGGAGTAAAGATAATACCCGGATATTTACGTGTAGAGGGTTGAATATCCTCAATATTTAACTTCTCGATCATCTTCTTACGACTGGTCGTTTGCTTCGATTTAGCCACATTGGCACTAAAACGGGCAATGAACTCAAGAAGTTCCTTCTTTTTCTCTTCAGCTTTTTTATTCTGATTCTGTTGCTGACGTAAAGCCAGCTGGCTGGAATGGTACCAAAAACTATAATTTCCGGCAAAAAGCTGAACCTTACCAAAATCAATATCCACTGTATGAGTACTTACAGCATCCAGAAAGTGCCTGTCATGCGAAACCACAAGCACCGTGTTTTCATAATTCCCAAGGTAATTCTCCAGCCACATCACCGTCTCAAGGTCAAGATCATTCGTAGGCTCATCAAGTAAAAGGTTATCCGGTTTTCCGAAAAGGGCCTGAGCAAGCAATACACGCACTTTCTCTTTTCCCCCTAACTCTTTCATTAACCGGTGATGAAAGTCCTCTTTAATTCCTAAACCACTCAATAACATGGCTGCATCACTCTCTGCATTCCAACCATCAATCTCTGCAAACCGTTCTTCCAATTCGGCAGCCCGCATCCCATCCTTATCCGAAAAATCAGCCTTGGAATAGAGTATATCCTTCTCCTGAATAATATTCCATAATTCAGCATGTCCAATAAGAACGGCATTCAAAACGGTATATTCCTCAAAATCGTAGTGATTTTGTTTTAATACTGATAGTCGTTCCCCAGGCCCTAGGGTTACTGACCCTTTGGTTGATGATAGATCTCCTGCTATAATACGCAGCAACGTTGATTTACCTGCCCCGTTTGCCCCGATCACTCCATAGCAGTTGCCCGGAGTAAACTTCAGATTAACATCCTGAAATAAAGGCTTCTTCCCAAACTGAATTGCTAAATTTGATACTGTTATCATTAATTAATTTCTTGAATTTCCTGAGTATAAAACATCTGTAATTTGGAGTGCAAAGTTAGCCATTTTTTTTCACATCCGATGTTAATAATCAATGCGATAAAATGTTACCAAAAAATCAGTAAATAATTGTAACTTCGATTTGTAATTTACAAACTTTATCCGCACGATTATTTGGTAGGTGCCCCGGTAATCATCATTGCAATGGGTGATCATCAGAAAGGGTGGCACAGGGGATTGGACGATAAATATTTTTGATGATAAAACGATCTGCATCATTTGCTACCGGAAATTTTTTGCGAAAATCATTCAGATCGCGCCTTGAAATAGTATACGAAAACAAGTGCTCATCAATGAAATCCGTCTGGACAACGACCTCTCCTTTTGAATTAATCAGCTGACTTTGACCACTGTAATAAATCCCCTCCCCGTCAGTTCCAATCCTGTTCACACCGGCCACAAAGACCTGGTTTTCAATTGCCCTCGCTTTCAATAGTGTATTCCATACTTCACGCCGTGCATCGGGCCAGTTCGCACTAAAAATCATCAGATCGGTATCTTCCAAATTTCGGCACCACACCGGAAACCGGATATCATAGCAGATATAAAGTGCAATTCTCCACCCTAAATAATTAATAATCTGCCGGTGATCACCGGCTGTGAGCAGAGATGATTCCCCTCCGATTGAGAAGAGATGCCTTTTATCGTAAAAAGAGAGGGACCCTTCAGGAGTTACAAAAACAAAACGGTTAAAATAATTATTATCCGTCTTAATCAGCAAACTTCCACCAATAGCCAAATTGGCACCTTTTGCAAGGTCAACCAGCCACTGAATTGTAGGGCCATCCATCGTTTCGGCAAAAGTATTGACACGCATCGAAAAACCGGTAGTAAATGTTTCAGGCAAGATAACGATATCGGCTTTTCCAATCAACATAAGGATTAGTCTCTCCAGATTCTGACGATTCAATTGAGGATTTTCCCACGCCAGGTCGATTTGAACAAGCGTGACACGTAAATTGTCTCTATCTTCCATTAGCGTAATTTAGTCAAGCCCTTCACCAAGTAGAAATTTTTCCGGATATTTCCCTTTTACTCCATAAGCTTTATACCATTGTTTAATCCGGTGCATATCTGCATTCAAATCATCAGTAAGTTCAATCTGATCCAGAACGCCAATCTCCTTGCGCCCCCAATCGAAAACAGCACAATATAATGGAACATTTGCTGCCCGCGCAATGGTATGGAACCCACCCTTCCATTTGGTTACAGCATCACGTGTTCCTTCAGGTGCAATGGCCAGATGCAGGATCTCCCGTTTTTTAAATTCGGCAACCAGCTGTTTGACCAGACTGGCACCCCGTGAGGTATCCAACGGGATCGCTCCCATATAATTGAGCAAATAATTTACCGGCCAGAAAAAGAATTTTTTATTCACAACAATACTTGGCTTTCCACCTATTGATTTATAAAAGAGCCACGAAACGACAAAGTCCCATATTGAAGTATGCGGAACACCCAAAACGACACATTTAGGTACCGGGACAACACCGCTGATAGTCTTCCATCCAGTCAACCATAATAGAAATTTTGCAAAATATTTCATCTCTGATTCTTAATTAAGCTACAAAACTAACACTTTAATGTTCAAACTGATTTTAACGGATATTTTTTTTACAAAATCAAACTATGTCAATAACCTTTTAGCGAAAACTATTTTCGGATATATCAAAATGAAAGCATAAATTCTACATATAATTGATTAACAAATACTTATTGAGTTCATTGCAAGTGAGATTTAAAAAAAAGGAACAGTCTCCTTTTCAATTATTCATTCATACTTTCGATACTTTTAACCCGAATAAAATTATTGATATTTTGGCCGGGAACAAACCCATTAACATATTCAGCTTTAATAGAATGGGCTTTAATATTCTTTTGCAGGGAAATTTATAATTGACTTAATGAATCATACATGTTTCAATTTGACCAGCCTGGGTATATTTTCTCAGTAATTTCAGTGAAAGGTCAACCACCTCTGAGGTGTGGTCCACACCTGAAAACCCGATAATCACCATTAGGAATCGTTTGGTGTTAACTGTTACAGAGGTTCTCACAGAATCACTTGTCGGCGAACCAAATGGTGATATATTATCCCGGAATACCGGCAAAAACTCAATATTTAAATCCCCTCTGCCGATTGCCTCATAAGGTTCATCTTTAACCCCAATATCAAAAATAACCCGGCCGCTGATTTTTTCTGCATCATAACCACCAATCGACATGCCTGTTTTAAGTGAGATCAGGTTAACCAGATCGACCACATTATTAATCCGGTAAAGCTCATTCCCTTTGACTGCCCTACGCATTAAGGCTTCCGAAGAGAGCCGATAGCGGGCAGGATCTTTTCCGCATGCGCGATATGCCTGGCGCGAGGCCTTAATCGCCGGATGACTCCCTACATCCGAAAGCTGAGACGAGTTTGCAACATCTGCACAAGCCAATTCAATTTCTTGCCACAATTCCGTATTATCATTTAGTATCTTAACGTCACACTCAATACAACCCAGCACCAGATTGGGTAATTTATTTTTAATAGCCTCACTGATAATAATTTCCTTCATTGGTATATTCTGATTACAAAGGTCCGTTACAATTCTAAAAATACCATTACTTTTGAATAAATCATCTTTATATCACGTTGAAAATACCATTTATAGATATCCACACCCATAATGGGCAAAATTCAGAAGAGACCTTTGCCGTTCAGAGTCTCTTCCTCCAGGATATTGGTAAAACAGGTGTGGTCAATTTCCCTTTTTCGGCGGCGATCCACCCGTGGCATGTCGATAAATATAATTTAGTGGAAATAAATCAAATGCTTGAAAAGATTATCGCAGATAAAAATCTTTTGGCAATCGGTGAGACAGGACTGGATAAAGGTTGTACCTCTAATTATGAACGACAGAAAGAGGTATTCAATTTACATATTGAATTGGCACATGCAATTCACAAACCCCTGATAATCCATGCTGTGAAATCATGGAATGAGCTAGTCCCGATTATCGCACAAATTAGGGTTCCCATTATTTTACACGGGTACTCTCAGGGATTAAATTTAACCCGACAATTGATTGATTTAGGATGCTATTTTTCTGCAGGAAAGCTGGCCTTGAACCCATCCGCCAGTTTTGTGGAGGCACTAACGATAATCCCATTGAAATCCCTGCTCTTTGAAACTGATGATTCAATGATTCCAATTGAAAAAATTTACGACCAAGTGGCGGGTTTATTAAATGTATCGGTTGAGTTACTTAAGAATCAGGTTTACGAAAATTACTTTACCATATTTCCTGAATCCAGGGAATTAGAATTAAAATAGTCTATTAATTTCCATGGCCAAACAGAGGCATCAACAGAAGAATCAGCGATAAAATAATCAGCACGATCACAGCTCCCCATCCAATAAGGTTATTAGCCAGTTTATTGACATATTTACCCATGATTTTCTTGTTATTTACAAGCAGAATCATACAAACCAGCACGACGGGTAAGAGCATTCCGTTGATCACCTGTGTCCAAAGTGAGATCGAAATAAGGGGGGCATTGGGAATCAGGATAATTGCTGCACCAATAATTAATATTCCAGTATAAAGGACATAGAATTCCTTGGCCTCATCCCATTTTTTATCTATTCCCGCCTCAAAACCGAACGCCTCACAGACATAAAAAGCAGTCGCTAAGGGCAATATTGTAGCAGAGAATATGGAAGCGATAAAAAGACCGAATGCAAAAACCTGTGAAGCAAAAGCTCCTGCCAAAGGTTTTAAGGCTAAAGCTGCATCTTTGGCTTCATTAATCTGAATTCCATTTGCATGTAGCGTAGAGGCACAGGCAACCATGATAAAGAAAGCCACAACAACAGTTGCAACGCATCCCACGACAATGTCAATGAGGGAATACCTGAAATTTTTCATTTTCAAACCCTTCTCAATGACAGAGGATTGCATATAAAACTGCATCCAGGGGGCAATTGTTGTTCCTATAATTCCAATAATCATTGAAATACTTTGGGCACTCATTTCCATTTGCGGGTGAATAATTGCCTGACCGATTTCTCCCCAGTGTGGTTTACCCATGATTGCAGAAACGACATACATCAACAGGGAGAGGCTAAAAAGGAGAAAAATGCGTTCTGCAATTTTATAGGTCCCTTTTACAACCAGAAACCATACTAAAAACCCGACAATGGGCACGGAGATATATTTACTGACTCCAAAAACTTCCATACTTCCGGCCACTCCGGCAAATTCAGTGGTTGTATTCCCAATATCGGCAATTAATAATCCGATGAATATAAAGAAGGTAATCTTAACCCCGGCATTTTCACGAATCAGGTCAGCAAGTCCTTTCCCAGTAACAATACCCATGCGGGCATTCATCTCCTGAATAACCACAAGAACAATAAATGATGGGATGAGTGTCCAGATCAGATTATAACCATAAACTGCAGCAGCAACAGAATAAGTTGTAATTCCCCCTGCATCATTATCCACACTACCGGTAATTATTCCGGGTCCGAGAATTGCCAGAAATAATCCAAGTCTTTGAAAAAATGATTTTTTATTTTTAAACATTACCAGACCACTATTTATTGGTTCTACGTTTTTTAATTAAGTCTTCAATAACATCATCAATAACAACCATCCCTTTGAGTACATTTTTCTTATCCACAACAGGTATTGCCAATAAATTATATTTTGAAACAATTTCTGCAACTTCATTAATTTTTTGATAATCACGCAAATGTACCGGTGAGGGCTTCATGATTTGTTCAATTTGAACATCGGGAGATGAAATTACCACATCCCGGATTGAGAATGTGGCTAAGAGTACTTCATTATCATCGGTTACAAACAGGTTATAAAGCGTCTCAAATTCCGGCTTCTTATCCCTCAATTCTCTCAGCACCTCTTCAACTGTTGTTTTCCGGTTAAAGGACATCACTTCAGAGGACATAATACTTCCCACAGTATGATCAGGGTAGACAAGTAAGTCTCTCACATACTGAGAAGTATCCTTCTCCATTTCATTAAGCAGCAATTCCGCTTTGTCATTTTCCAGAGCATCCAGAATATCGGCGACCTCATCAGATGGCATTTTATCCAACACATCTGCCGCTTTTTCGATGGAAAGGCTCTCAAGGATATGCACCTGCATCTCGGTGTCTAGCTCCTCCATAACATCTGCAGCCTTCTCCTCATCAAGTGCTGAAAATACCTCTGCACTCGCCTTGCGGCCAAGATCTTCAATAATATCAGCTAAGTCAGAGGGATGGAGGGTTTGAAGCTTGGCATAACTTTTTGAGAGTTTAATATTTAGATTAGAGAAATCTATCGTTTCGACATCTTCCCACAATATAAATTTAGCAGGAATTGTACCTCCCAACAGACCCACGACATATTTCAATGGCTTTACAATTCCGATTCTGCGAAGCAATCCCTCAATTCCAATATCTACAGCTACGGCAAAGGTACCGCTTGAGATGGTGACTAACCGGACATCATTAACGCGCACCAACTTACGGCCATTGAGATCGACAATTTGATTGTCGAGCACCGCTTCAGCCAGATACATGCTGGTATTAATTTCATCCTTTGGTAATTCGACAAGCTGATCACAAAAAACAGTAAGCTTGGCATTTACCTTTTCAACGTGAAAATTTTCAAATGAATAAAAAGATATTTGATTTTTATATTTGGTTTTAATCCCTTTAACAACAGGATGCCCCGTAGGATAATTTGAAGGATCCGGATCGACCAGAAGATCTTTTACAGTACCAAGGTATATACCATTAAGATCCAGAATCTTCTTCCCGATGATACGGCTTAAATAAAATGTGGTAATGGATGTCATTGATTACCTCCTTGCTTTTGTGACATTACAAGGAAGGACTCAAAGGAGACGATCCTGCGATATCAGGTTAATAAAATATTTTCCGCAGGCCCTTCGTCCATTCGTTTAAATGATATTGGTTTGCGGCGCAAAAGTAGGTTATTTGTTTTAAGAAAAAAACAATCTGTCATTATAATTAGTAACAAAATATCAATACCGGAATTTGCAACTTTACGGACCATTCGAATGGACGACTTTAACCCGCCAAGACGGCACGAAGTCAAAATGTCGGGTTCTAAAATCGACAGGTTGCAACCTCTTTCCTTCTCCCCATCTCCCCTTGCATTGGTGGTAACTTTCAGCACGGTCATCCAATCGTGAGGCCATGCAGGAGTGAGCTCTTGCAGGAGTGAGCTCTTTCCAGCTAACTTATTGACCCCCAGTTAAGATGATTTTTTTTCAGTGCAATCAGTTGTTTTTTGAGGATATCATTCTGAGGTTTTTCAAGGATGGGATCATCGGTGATTATCGATTCGGCAATATCCCTGGCATACTGAAGAACCTGCCCATCTTTGGCCAGATTACTTATTTTCAAATCAAAAGCGATCCCACTTTGCTGAGTACCTTCAATGTCACCCGGGCCTCTTAAACGCATGTCTGCCTCAGCAATTTCGAATCCGTCATTAGTAGCAACCATGGTTTCAATTCGCTTACGACTTTCGGCTCCAAGTTTGAATCCGGAAAGTAAAATACAGTAGGATTGTTCTGCGCCCCGCCCTACCCTTCCACGCAACTGATGAAGTTGCGACAAACCAAAACGTTCAGAACTTTCAATTATCATCACCGATGCATTCGGCACATCAACACCAACTTCGATAACAGTGGTAGCAACTAAAATCTGAGTCTCCCTGCTTTTAAACCGTTGCATTTCGAGATCTTTGGCAGCAGGTTTCATTTTACCATGAACCATTCCAATGGAATAATCGGGGACGGGGAATATTTTCGTGATCTGCTCATGCCCCGCTTCCAGATTTTTATAATCCATCTTTTCAGATTCTGAAATTAACGGAAATACTATGTAGATTTGCCTCCCATCAGCAATCTCTTTTCGCATAAAATCATAAACCTGTGCCCGCCTGTTTTCAAAATAATGGACCGTTTTAATCGGTTTACGACCGGGTGGAAGTTCATCAATTACCGATACATCCAGATCACCATAAACAGTCATGGCCAGTGTTCGGGGAATGGGTGTGGCAGTCATAACCAGAATATGAGGCGGAATAAAGTTCTTACGCCACAATTTAGCACGCTGAGTGACCCCAAAACGATGTTGTTCGTCAATAATTACTAATCCTAACGACTCAAACTGTACGATATCCTCAAGCAAGGCATGGGTGCCAATCAACAGATGAAGTTTGCCCGATAGCAAATCACTATGAATAACTGCCCGATCCTTTTTTTTTGTAGACCCGGTTAATAACCTAACCGTAACCGACATAGAACCCAAAAACTTCTGAATCGAGAGAAAATGCTGATTAGCAAGAATCTCCGTAGGCGCCATAAGACAACATTGAAAGCCATTGTCAAGGGCTATAAGTATCGACATCAAGGCCACCATGGTTTTACCGCTACCTACATCACCCTGAAGCAACCGGTTCATCTGCCGGCCTGTTCCCATATCTTTCCGGATCTCCTTTACCACCCTTTTTTGTGCTCCTGTAAGCTCAAAAGGGAGGTGATTAAAATAAAAATTATTGAAATAATTTCCGACTTTTGTGAAGAGATGCCCCTTGAATTTCTTATGCCGGTCCTCCTTGAGGTGGAGTAATTTAAGCTGGATATAAAAAAGCTCTTCAAACTTAAGACGGTATTCTGCTTTTCGCTGCACCTGAGGATTTTCAGGAAAGTGAATATTAATTAAGGCAGATTCAAGACTCACCAATCCAAGTTTCTGAACCAACCATGCAGGCATCGATTCATAAATACTACCACGGGCCAGCTGAAGCGCGGCGTATTGAAATTTAAGGATATTTTTAGAGTGGATAAAATTACTTTTCAGCTTCTCCGAAGTGTTATAAAAGGCCTGAATATACCCCTCTTTTTTAGATGGATCAGGGACATTCTCATCCAGTTCAGGGTGCACAATACTAAATTGACCATTAAACTCACCCGGTTTTCCAAACACAATATACTCGATGCCAATCTTAATAGTCTGTGTAATAAATTTAATCCCCTGGAACCAAATTAACTCCAGAATCCCTGTACCATCTGTCAGGTAAGCTACTAAACGCTGATTTCGGCCCACCCCAATAATTTCCATACCCGTAATCCTCCCCTTCACCTGAATATAGGGTAATGTGGTGTTGATCTCGCGAATTGAATAAAACTTAGTCCGGTCAACATACTTAAACGGAAAATAGTATATCAGGTCGCCGAGTGTAAATATTTTCAGCTCCTGATTTAGTATGACAGCCTTACGGGGCCCCACACCCGGAAGAAATTTGATATCTTGTGATAGTATTGCAGACATAAAACAAACTTACATGAAAAAAACAGCTTTGCAAAGTACACGCTGATCTTTCCCTTTTCTTTACTAGATTTGCAGCTATAAACCTATACAAATTAAACCCCCATGAGACAACGATTGCAAAAGAAGTTTTATAGATCGATGAGGGTTCACCACGTATCAAAAGTCTTAAAGCTTACAATATAATTTAAATATATACGTGTGAAATTCCGAACAATCAGCCGGTTAATCTATCTGAGAAGGGCACGACACCGCGGGGGGCATGGTATACACTCCCCTTTTCTATTCCGGCTAATCACCGCTGTCATTGAGGATAAACAACAATATCCGGAATACCAGAGACACAAGGATAAACGTATTCAGACATTAAGGATGCTAACCACTTGCACGGATCCATCTTTAAGCATCATTTACAACCGGTTCAATATTAACTCTTCTAAACCCAAAAAACTTTTAAAAAAAACAGAGTTTCCGGCACGATTTACAAAACTAATATTCAGGCTGATTCGTGAATTTAAACCTGCCTCTGTTTTCCATTATGGTCCATCACTGGGGGTTAACCTCTCCTTGATTGCCCTTGCAACCAGAGATATCCCGGTTTCCCTGATATGTAATGATCCTGAATATAATTTGCTTACAGAAAATCTCAGAAAGGATCCGCAGTACTCAAATATTGTGTCGATTAATGAAAGCCAGGAACCTTCAATTCCTGCCCCTTTTACCATAATAAATTATCCCCACGATCCTCAAAATTCCCGCAAAATGATTCAGAAATGTATCGCACAACCCTGCAGTGATGGTATTTTGATCATCCGGGGAATTCATGAATCGAAAGAGATGTATAACCTTTGGAAAGAACTGATCGCCAATATTATTGTACGTGTTTCGATTGATCAATTTGAGATCGGCATTGCCATGTTTCGTAAGGGATTACAAAAAGAGGATTTTATTCACCGTTTTTGATCCATTTTTTCTTATCCGTTAACGCACAAGTATGTTTTAGATCATTTCTATTCATATCTTTACGAGCTGAAAATTTGCTGCAAAAAAGAGGCATTTAATTTCAATAAAATACTGTTATTTAACCAATTATACAATACACTTCGACGAGTCAGGTGTAAATCGGATGATTATGAACAAAAAAAGAGTTTTGATTGCGTTAAGTCTGTTGATAGTGATTTTTATGTTTATTTTTTTCACCCGAAGTAAAAATTCAGGTTTAGAGGAGATTACCTGCAAGGTTATGAAAGGAGCCGTAGAGGTTAAAATTCATACCTCGGGACAACTAAAAGCGGAGAATTCGGAAAACATTATTTTGCCAGCCGTTCTATCGGGTCAAAACGTGAGGATTTATGAGATCAAGATTACCGATCTGATCGAAGAGGGTAGCGTGGTCGATTCGGGTCAGTACATTGCCACCCTGGATCACAAGGTAATCGAAGAAGTTTTGACAGCAGCACGTCTGGAATTAGAGACTGCCGCCTCTACAATCGAGGATGCCAAGCTCGATTCCAACCTTAGCCTAAGCAATTACCGCGATCTGATAGTCAATTCGAAGTCAGATGTTGAGGAGCAGAAAATTGTTTTGGCCGAATCGGCGTACGAATCTCCTTCGGTTATCAAGAAGGCACAAATGGATCTGGGCAAAGTGGAACGCAAATTAGAGCAGGACATTAAAGGGCTCGAGATGAGACAGCGGCAATTACGTTCACAAATGGAGCGGCGCAATATCGATTTTAATCTCAAACAGGAACGGGTAAATAACCTGCTCAAACTTTATGATGCGCTGACAATTAAGGCACCCAAACCCGGAATGGTTCTTTATGCCAAAGACCGATTTGGGATAAAGATCCAAATCGGATCTGTTTTAACCCCCTGGAATCCGATTATTGTGACTTTACCCGATATGACCCGGTTAATTTCTGAAACATATGTCAATGAGATTGATATCGCAAAAATAAAAGTCGGGCAGAAAGTTACCCTAAGTATTGATGCCTTCCCTTTAAAGGAGCTCAAGGGCGAAGTGCTCACGGTGGCCAATATCGGCCAGCCAATGCCCAAAAGTGACTCCAAAGTTTTCGAGGTTAACATTCGTGTTTTCGGAACCGACCACGAACTAAAGCCGGCTATGACTACCGGAAATTTAATTCAGACCGGAGCCTATTCCGAAAAACTTTACATTCCGCTCGAAGCCGTTTTTGAGACAGATTCTACAAAATATGTCTATCTTAAAAAAGACAAAATAGTCAGACAAATTGTAGATGTTGGCGATGAAAATGAAAATTTTGTCATTATAAATAAGGGGGTTGAAAAAGACTGGACAATCCTTTTAACGGAACCCGAAAAATCGGAGGAGATTGAAACCGTTGGATGGGAAATTTACGATGAGCAGATTCGAAAACAAAAAGAGATTAAACAAATTGAAAATCAGCCGGCAAAAAATCAACCCGTTGATTCATTAAAAAACAGCAGTAAAGATAAAAAGAGCGAAGGCTGATCAAAAACGAACAATGAAAATTAGAGCCTATTATAACCGGTATTCGTATAATGTCTTAATTGCCGTAGAAGCGATTTTTGCCAATAAAGTTAAATCACTCTTAACTGCTTTGGGAATTATTTTTGGCGTTGCAGCGGTAATCAGTATGCTCGCCATCGGAAACGGTGCTGAACAGGAGATTCTGGAGCAGATTAAACTGGTTGGGGTCAATAATATTATTGTCACTCCAATTCTTCAGGCCGATCAGGCGAGTTCAAATGACACAAAAAACAGTGCCGCCACGGAGGGAAACCAGCTCACCGGTTCGAAAAAGAAATTCTCCAAAGGGCTTACCCTGATGGATGCAGAATCAATCAGGCAGATAATTCCCACAGTTCAGGATGTATGCCCGATCATAACTTTTAATTATACAGCAATCCTCAACGACATTAGTAGTGCGGTAAAACTTGACGGCACTGACAATACCTATTTTAACCTTTTTGATATTAAACTTGAGAGTGGAACCCTATTTCATCAACAGCATATTTCGGAAGGAAGTCCAGTTTGCATTATCGGGAATAATATCAAACGGGTCTTCTTTAATCAACAGTCGCCGGTAGGGAAGTATATCAAATGTGGACAAATCTGGCTGATGGTGATCGGTGTGATCGAGAAAAGATCTTTTGCGGGGAGCGGTAGCGGAACAATGGCGATCTCCAGCACTGACAATAGTATTATAATCCCTGTTAAAACGATGCTTCTTCGGTTCCGAAACAGGGCTTTGATCCGCAGTGATGAGGTAAAACAGGCTAGCCTGGCAACCAATAATTCTACCCCTCCCAAAATTGAGAATACGAACCAGCTCGACAAGATAATTATCCGGGTAAAAGAGACCTTGCAATTAACGGCGACAGCTAAAATCGCGGGCAATATGCTCATGCGTAAACATAATAATATTCAGGATTTTGAGATAAATATTCCTGAACTTCTTTTAAAACAACAACAGAAAACCAAAAACATCTTCAATATTGTCCTCGGTGCCATTGCGGGGATATCCTTAATTGTTGGTGGAATCGGGATTATGAATATCATGCTTGCATCAGTTATGGAACGAATCAGAGAAATTGGAACACGTCAGGCGATTGGTGCCTCGAGAAAAGATATCGTTTTCCAGTTTTTATCCGAATCAACTCTGATCAGCGTTGCGGGGGGGATTATCGGAATAATTCTGGGGGTGGCGCTATCCAAAATTATCCAAACCATGTTTGACATCAAAACCATCATCTCTGTCTTTTCGATATTCATATCTTTCGGTGTATCGGTATTTATTGGAATAATCTTTGGTTACCTCCCTGCGAAAAAGGCCGCCGAAAAAGACCCAGTTGAATCTTTAAGACAATAAATTATAGTTATGATCCGTATTTTAGTATTGATAACTTTTATTTCATTTTGCAAAATTTCAGGTGCGCAAAACAATGTACAGAAACTTACACTCCCCGAAGTAATAAATCTTGCTGCCAAACAATCCATTGATGCCTTTAAACAGCAAAATATGTATCGCTCGAGCTATTGGGCTTTCAAATATTATCAGGCGGATAAACTTCCCTTTCTTTCAGTAGGTGCGAACCCCTTTTCGTACAGTAATTCGATCCGGCAGGATTATGTCCCGCAGGATCAGACCTGGCAGTACAGTGAGCAAAAGAATATTACTTCGAGTGCCTCCTTAAAAGCCAATCAAAATATTAACCTCACCGGTGGAACTGTTTCCATGAGTTCAGATCTTGGGATGTCCAAAAATTTCATCGGAACTCAGCTTACAACCTTTTCAGCCAATGCCATCAGTCTTGGATACAGTCAACGGGTAAACGGGTACAACGGTATGCGATGGAAATCAAAAATTGAACCGCTTAAATTTGAACTGGCTAAGAAAAACCTGATCCAGTCGAACGAAGATATTGCAGTGAAGGCAGCCAATAAATTTTTTACCCTGGTGGATGCTCAAATTGAGATTAATATATCTAAAACCAACCTTGCAAATTCTGACACCCTTTATCAGATCGGTAAAGGGCGGTATCAGGTTGGAACCGTCACACAGGATGAATTATTGAATTTTGAACTCAATCTGATGAATTCGCGTTTGGCCTTAATAAAAGCAAATCAGGGTCTTATACGGGCCAGGTCGGATCTGAACTCATTTTTAGGATTTGATAAAAATACCGTAATCGAGTGCATTATGCCCACAGAGGTCTCTCTGGCGCTGCAAATCAATGTTGATGATGCCGTACAAAAATCGATGCAAAACAACCCCAATATCATTGCCCAAAACAACAGAATTTTGGAGGAAGATAACAATGTAAGGTTGATCAAAGCAAGGAACGGATTAAGTGCAGATGTTAGTGTTACAGCAGGATTGAACCAAACAGGGCTGAATGTAGGCAATGCTTATCAAAATCCAAACAGATTTCAGAATATTGCCCTTGTTGGGTTATCGGTACCGATTCTTGACTGGGGGAAAAGGAAAGGTCAGATTTTAATGGCCAAATCGAATCGGGAGGTGGTCGTAAATAGTGTAAAACAGGAAAGGATTGATTTCGAACAGGCGGTAGTTATGAATGTGATGGAATTTGATCTTCAGGCAAACCAGGTGATGAATTCAGCACGTGCCGATACCATTGCTCAGATGGGTTTTGATGTTACCATGCGCCGTTTTAAAATAGGCAAACTCGATGTTACAAAACTAAATCTGGCAAGGAACGATCTTGAAAATGCAAAAAGAGCCTATATCAGTTCGTTACGAAAATACTGGGTCTCCTATTACCTGATCCGGCAACTTACACTTTTCGATTTTCAAGCAGGCACAGATCTGACTGCCGATTTTGATAAAATATTAAACCAATGAGAGGCAAAAAATTATCAGCAAAAACAATTGTTATAAGCCTTGCAGGAGCGCTCCTTCTGATGATCATTATTCCCATCATTCTAAACGGACTAAAACGACCATCGAATATTTATAAAGTTAAGCGGGAGAATTTCGAAGCGATCATTACCTGCAAAGGGGAGATTCAGAGTGAAAAGGCTGTTTTAATAACTATTCCAGATATTTTCGGTGACAGAACCCTTGAAATTTACGATTCCCAGATCAAAGACCTCATCCCTGAAGGATCAATCGTAAAAAAAGGGGACTATGTAGCATTACTTGATCAGGGACGGATTAAGGAGCTCAAGGAGTCCAATATGGAGGCTTTGAAGAAAGTAATCTTTAATTTTAATGATGCCAGGATCGACAGTGCGGTTGACCTTGTTGCACTTCGTGACGGAATCGATCAGTTTCATTTTGACGTTGAAAATAAAAAAGTTGAACTGGAACAATCGGTTTATGAATCACCAGCTTTTCAGCGTAAATCAGAAATGGCTTATGGAAGAGTATTAAGGCAAATGGAGGAGAAGAAAAGGGCCTATCAGCTAACCAGGAAATCGTTAAGAATTCGGATAGCCAGAACCGAAGACTATATGAATAAACTTATTGCCAAGGACAAAAATTATCAGATTGCCTTTGACGCCGCCAGAATTAATGCACCTCAGGATGGAATGCTGATCTACGGCCGAACCTATGGACGCGGTGGAAGTCGGAAATTAACTATTAATTCATGGGTAAGCATGCAAAATCCAACCATCGCCACCTTGCCAGATTTATCTGTTCTTGTTTCAGAGACTTATGTTGAGGAAATTTACATTTCAAAACTGAAAGTGGGCGACAGTGTCCGGGTATATATTGATGCGTTAAAAAACATGCTAAAAATCGGAGTAATTTCAACTATTTCTAATGTTGGGCAGGAGATGACCGGTTTTGACTCTAAGGTATTCAAGGTAAGTGTCCGGATTACAAGCGACAAAACAAAAATAAAACCTGCCATGACTACCAATAATGAGATTATTATCACCAAGGAACAGGATGTAATTGTGATACCGCGAAGTGCCCTGATCATCGAAGATGGGAAGCAGTTTGTTTATGTCAGGGAGTTTGGAAAAACCACCCTTCGGGAGGTTACAGGAGGAAAGCAGAGTGAAAAACAGGTTGTAATCAAAAGCGGATTAAAAGAAGGTGAAAAGATATTGCTCACCAAACCTGAAAGTAAAAAGATTTAAATCCTGGACCAATACTTTAAATTTAGGTTCGTTTGATGATCATTTTATTTAAATTTGTAACGGCAAAAACGGAAAAATGGAAAAATTAATCAAGCTGCGGGACATAGTTAAAAACTACCAGGTGGGAACTCAGGCTGTTTTAGCTTTGCGTTCAGTATCGCTCGATATAATCAAAGGTGAATATGTAGCCATAATGGGTGCCTCAGGCTCAGGCAAATCGACACTGATGAATATCATTGGGTGCCTTGACACGCCCACCTCCGGAAATTATACACTCAACGAAAAGGATGTAAGCAAACTGGATGATGACCGTTTAGCAGAGATCAGAAATACGGAAATTGGCTTTGTATTTCAGACATTTAATCTGTTACCACGCTATTCCGCACTCGAAAATGTAATGCTTCCTCTGATTTATGCAGGAGTAGTGAAAGAGAAACGAATCGAACTGGCGACTGAAAAACTAAATAGTGTTGGGCTAAGCGACAGAATGGAGCATCGTCCCAACGAACTCTCAGGGGGCCAGCGACAACGTGTTGCAGTTGCCAGGGCTCTGGTAAATACCCCTTCTATACTTTTGGCTGATGAACCAACAGGAAACCTCGATTCTAAAACTTCGGAAGAAATAATGAAACTCTTTGCGGCTATCCATGCCGCAGGAAATACAATTATTTTGGTTACTCATGAAGAGGACATTGCCTTACATGCTCATCGGATTATCAAACTCAAGGATGGTCAAATAGAAACCGATCATAAAAATGAAAACCCCATTTATTAACCTTAAATTTTAAAACAATGCGTGTTTATACTCGTACTGGCGATGATGGCTCCACCGGGCTTATTGGTGGAACACGCGTTAAAAAATACGATTTACGGCTGGAAGCTTACGGCACAGTGGATGAATTAAATTCGTGGATCGGACTCATCCGTTCTCAGGAAATTAGTCGGGAAGATGTTTCAGATTTAATCGAAATTCAAAACACTCTGTTTATCATTGGCGCCCAATTAGCGACTGATACTTCAGTTACTGAAATTCCCAGAAAATGGGAATCTTGCGATGAAAAAAGTGCGATTCTCGAAAAAAGAATGGACCAGATACTCGATACATTGCCTCCATTAACTAATTTTCTCCTTCCGGGAGGGAATAATTCCGTTTCCTATTGTCATATTGCAAGAACCGTGTGCAGAAGGGCAGAACGAAGAACTTATCAACTATCAGCCGAAATATCAGTCGCTTCCGATGTGCTTAGATACCTGAACCGGCTCTCGGATTTCCTCTATGTATTATCCCGCAAGGTGGCTAAAGATACCGGAATAGAAGAAATTCCATGGAAATCATAAAATAAGTTAGATTAGGCTTTTATTTTCAAAAAAATAGTAGTAAAATCGCGGATTGTGAAAAGGATACTTAATTTTAAACAAATCATATGTATTGGACATTAGAATTAGCTTCGAAACTTGAAGATGCACCATGGCCTGCAACCAAAGATGAGTTGATCGATTTTGCTATTCGATCAGGAGCGCCATTAGAAGTAATCGAAAACTTACAGGAAATGGAAGATGAAGGCGAGATCTATGAATCGATAGAAGATATTTGGCCTGATTATCCCAGCAAAGACGATTTCTTTTTTAATGAGGATGAATATTAAAAAAGAAATTATTTATCTGATGCAGGTTTCCTAACAGGACCTGCATTTTTTTTGCGCCTCTCTTCAATGGGATAAAGGTCCTTTGGACTATTTGGCCGTTCTGATTCCCTCCATACGAATCCGTCCAACTGCTTTAGGTCCTCCGTTAGCTCTCTAATCGGAATAGTCTTCCCCTCCGGCTTGGGGTAAAACCGGATACTATCAATATGGTTATCTGTAAGATGTAGCTTTATCTTGCTGCTTAACAAACGATTCATTCCGGAGTATCTCTCCTTATCTTTTAAATAATAGAGTGTCTGAGCATTTCCATTTACATCAGCAACCCGAAGCTTATTATTAAATATCTGACCTACAATATTTTTTCCTGAAATCTGATTAAACCGGATACTATCTTCAGACATTACAATGAACGCATTAACATCAAGATTGGCAAGACTTGGATCAGGAGTTTTAGAAATCAATTGGATTTTATCAGCTGACATTTGATTTTTACCAGACCAGACCAATGGATCATAATACATTAACATGGTTGAATCAACCATACGGTAACCTAATGAATCACATTTACCCTGTAGGTCCGGTTTATGAAACCGGACGTTGCGGTAGGCCATAAAAAACTTCCCATCCTTATGATCCACATTCGAAGTATCAGGCTTTGTCCGCAGTGTGTCGGCATGCATATACATGGTATCTTTTTTGCCATATTGAATAAACATGGCAGAATCAGACACAAAAGCCATTTTTGTTATCTCGTTATAGATTCCAAATTTGCCTTTAATAACCACTTTATTGGTCGTATCTGTTAGTGTTACCCGATGTCTGCCTCTTCCATTTCCTGTTGCCCGGTCATAAAAAAGGGTGTCCCCTTCCAGGATCTGAGCTTTGTTGGTGATTTTAGATTTCTTGTACAGTTCAGCTAAATTCTTCCGTGTATCATACCAGCCATTTTCTGAATATAAAACGCCATCTTTTTTAGTCCCCTTGATGGTTGTAGGTCCAACGATAAAGGCCCGTTGAGTTTCACTGTTATATTTCAGGGTGTCGGCTCGCACGATAAAGTCCTTATTGATCAGTACAACAGAATCTTTAAAGAACAACATATTTTCATTTGAATAATATCGCCCCACAAGACTGGTTAGCACATTGGTGCTATCGACAATTTTACCATGGTTATTGTAATAACCGATATTTGTACTAAGATCAAAATCCATAGCCTCTGTGGTGAGAGTAATCGTTTTATCGATCATCTTGACATGACTAATAAACCGGGCCAGCCGGGTATTGCCATCGTAAAGCATCTTATCCCCATAGAGGTGTAAGGTATCACCCTGGATGATATGAACGTTTCCAAAAGCATCGAATCGGTTGCTATCGGCGTACGAATAGGCACTGTCGCAAAACATCAGCGCCTGATTATGCCGGAAACGTACATTTCCGATCAAACGTTGCGCATTGGCATTAATTGCAGCATCAAACATGTATAAATCTGCATTTTCAATTTCAACCCGTTTCTTCTTGCCTCCCTGTTGTGGCTCAATTGCCTGTATAAAAACAGACACCACCGCCACCAAGAGGATTAATGGGAAAAGGGCTCTTTTCCGGGATTGACTCATATTATCTCAGGTAAAAGTTTATTCAAACTCAACGAGTTACTTTTTCCACGATTTGAGTTTGAAATTACAATTAGCATAAGAATCATCAACGTGAATATAGGTTTTTGCCTGTTGTTTGGCAATCCATTTACGGTAAATATCATCCTTTTTCTTGGCCAGGAACATCTCGCTAATCTTCTGATAATCATCCTGCAGATTAGCCTTATGTGATTTCGTTCTGTTATTTAGCTTGACGATCTTATAAACCTCACGTTGTTTGTCATCCAAAGTCAGGAATGCCCTGGAGGTCTCACCGATATTCATATTAACAATCTCTTTACTAACATCAGGATCAAGATCAGGCAACTCGAATTTCGAAGAGCCTGTCCGTTGCGAAGTAACTAAACCACCATTGTTCCTGGTATTTTTATCTGAAGAATAAAGATAAGATGCCTGCTCCCACCCTAATTTCCCTTTGCGAACAAAATCTGCAACACTGTCAATCCGGTTTTTTGCAATTTCAAGTTCTTTAGGATCAATCTTAGGACGGAGTAAAATATGACGGCATTTAATCTTCTCCCCTTTCCTGTCAATTAATTGGATAATGTGGTATCCGAATTCACTTCGAACAACTTTGGAGATTTGATTAGCTTTGAGGTTAAATGCCTCAGTTGCGAAGGTTGGATCGAGCATTGCCCGGCCAACATAATCCATTTCACCACCATATTTGGCCGATCCCGGATCCTCGGAATACATGATTGCCAGGGTTCCGAAATTATCGCCATTGTCAATCCGTTTCTTAAAATCGCGTAATTTAGCCTTAACTTCAAGATCTTGCTTTTCAGTAATAGCAGGAAGTAAGGTAATCTGCGCATATTCAAGCTCTGAACCTATCTCCGGAATCTCCTTCGAAGATAATTGCCTGAAATATTGTCTTACTTCAGAAGGGGTAACCGTAACTTTTGAAATTATTTTTGTCTGCATCTGCTCTGTTTTGAGCTGCTCCTTGATCGTTTCGCTCATTTCTGCCTTGAGCTGTACGATCGGTTTACTGAAATATTTCTCAACCTCTTTCTCTGAACCGATATGTTCAATAAAGTAATTCATTCTCCGGTCCATTTGCTGATTAATCTGATTATCACTTACCACAATCAGGGTATCAAGCTCAGCCTCGGCCAGAAGAAGTTTTTGTTCAAGAAGTTGTTCGAGAATCACGCATTTGGAATCTCCAGCCACTGTTATTCCCTGAGCCTGGTTGTTGATCGCGGTAGTTTCAATATCCGATTTGAGAATCGGGTTACTCCCTACAACTGCAAGAATCTGGTCAATAACTTTATCCTGTGCAACTGAGATCTTAGGTCCTAAAACAATAGTCCCGATCACCAGGACATTTCTAATTACGTTTCTAAGCATATTAATATCTGAATATCAGTCGTTTATTTTAAATTGATTGGCGCTTTTCGCTTTTTGGAAAATATTTTTCTGAAGTTCTTCAATGAACTCTATTTTTCGGGTATTGAGAATTAATCCAGCGATCCGGTCTTTTACAAATTCAAACGGGGCTTTATCCCCAATTAATCGGTAATCTTTAATCGCTGCAAGATAATATTTGTTCTCATCAGACAACTCAATGAAACTATTTCGCTTCAGGACATCATCAGCAGAGACAAAACTAACTGGCATTCTGGATCTTATTTGACTAAAATCAATCCATTCTTCATTAAAATAGTCAAACTTAGTTGCATATTGAAAACTGAATTTCTCCAGATCCATTCGCGATTTATCATCCGAGGCAGTCATCCAATGTCTTAGCTGATCTAAATTAGCCCCTTTTTTTGGCACTTCAAGATAAATAGCTTTGACAATATTCTGATCAAGGGTGAATTTCTCAGGATGATCATTATAAAATTTAAGGATATCACCTGCCGCAATTACAGTATCAAGTTTTTGATTTATAATCTGTTGCTGATATCTATGAATAATCAGGGAGGTTCGGTATTCGTCTAATTCATGTTGAACATCCTTTTGTTCGTCTGCAAGATTTTCTTCAGCCATCTTAAGCATCAGCTCTTTTCTGAGCCAACGTTGGATATAAAATTTTGACTGATTAATACTGTCCGGTTTAGTAATACCAACGGGCAGAGAGGAAGCCAGTTCTTTTCTTAACAATGTTTTATCCCCTACCTGGGCAATTACAAAATCACCCGAAGATTTGCCTGAAAAATGGCCACATCCGGATAACAGACTAAAAATAAATAGACTAAAATAAAAATAGTTCCTCATTAATTGTCAAATCATTTTCTTCTCCAATCAACCAATCCTAAAACTTTATTCATAATTAGATGCAGCAAGATAGCAACTGGTTGTAACAGGGGGCAAATTTACCTTAAATTCCTGAGAAAAAGATGATCCTTGTGGAAAATCAAAATGGCATTCATTCTTTCAATAATTTGAGGGTAGGCATCAGGGGTAAAATTAAATCTTGAAAATTTAAAATCAGAACTTATTCTCTGGAATAATTGGGAGATTCACTCGTAATAATCACATCGTGCGGATGCCCTTCCACAATTCCGGCATTGGTGACCCGGACAAATTTTGCCTCATGAAGTTTTTCAATGGTGTGTGCGCCACAATAACCCATTCCGGCACGCAGTCCACCGGTTAACTGATAAACCACTTCACATAAAGCACCCTTAAAAGGAACTCGACCAACGATCCCTTCGGGTACAAATTTACGAATATCATCCTCCATGTCCTGAAAATAACGATCTTTGGAACCTTGCTGCATCGCTTCGACTGACCCCATTCCCCTGTAGAGTTTATATTTCCGTCCCTGGAATATGATGGTCTCTCCGGGGGCCTCCTCTACCCCTGCAAAAAGAGACCCGGCCATGATGCATTGGGCGCCGGCTGCCAGTGCTTTCACAACATCTCCCGAATAGCGTAATCCGCCATCGGCAATTACCGGCACTCCACTATTGCGCAAGGCTTTGGCAACATTGTAGATCGCCGATAATTGAGGCATACCAACGCCGGTAATGATACGGGTTGTGCAGATCGACCCCGGGCCAATACCCACCTTAACAGCATCGGCTCCCGCAAAAACAAGCTCAGAAGCAGCTTCAGCGGTGGCGATATTGCCCACAATAAAATCGGTGTCCGGATAATTATTCCTGGCCTTCTTAAGCAGTTCAAGAACCCCTTTGGTATGACCATGCGCCGTATCGATTACGATGGCATCAACCTGTGCTTTAATCAGCGCTTCAATCCGATCTAAAGTATCCTTAGCGATCCCCACAGCCGCAGCGACTCTTAACCGCCCTTGTTTATCCTTACTTGCAAGGGGCTTATCCTTTGCCTTGGTGATATCTTTATAAGTGACTAACCCCACCAGTTTATTGTCGTTATCCACCACTGGAAGCTTTTCAATTTTATGATTTTTAAAAATCGCAGTTGCCTTTTCAAGCGTGGTTCCCACCACCGCAGTTATCAGGTTTTTAGCAGTCATAACCTCCGATATTGGCCTTGAGAGATTTGTTTCAAAACGCAGGTCACGATTCGTGATAATCCCTACAAGATGCTTTTCCTGATCAATTACTGGAATTCCTCCGATTTTATAGGTCTCCATAAGTTTTAGTGCATCGCCTACCACCTTCTGCTTTGAAATGGTGATCGGATCAATAATCATCCCAGTCTCTGCCCGCTTTACAATTGTTACCTGCCGAACCTGTTGTTCAATGGACATGTTTTTATGAATCACCCCAATTCCACCCTCGCGGGCCATTGCAATTGCCATCTTCGATTCGGTTACCGTATCCATTGCAGCCGAAACAACAGGGATATTGAGATGAATGTTGCGGGAAAACATCGATGACAAATTGACCTCCCGTGGAAGCACCTCTGAATAACTGGGAATTAACAACACGTCATCGAAAGTAAGACCTTCGAGGACAATCTTATCGGAAATAAATGACATGGTATGAGATTTTTAAGTTGGATTAAGCTAAACAAATATAAGCATAGAAAGCGTAATTTAATCAAAAATCAGAGGTAAATAATTGGTTCGATTAATTCTTCGTTCAATTCCAATTTCAGAATTGATTTATGGACAGTTGTATTTATCCAATCACCGCAACAAACCAATAACAGTTAACTTCTTGGATCGCCCGGAAGATAACTCCCAACGACCATTTGGTATGCTTCAGAAGTCTTGTTCCCGGGAACACCATCGGGTTTCACAAAGATTCCGGGAAATGTATTAAGCCACCGCTGAAGATCTTGCACACGTTTAACAATGGAAGAATCTGCCGATTTTACCATTGCATAAGAAACAACAATTGGATTCACTTCGGGCTTTGGAGCAGGCTGATCAGGGAATTCAATGAGACCCGTTTCTGCCATTCGCCTCAATAAAACAGCTGAACCACCTTGTTTTGATTTTGCTGTATCCGACCAGGTCCCATCGGATATATACTTTCCGCTGGTGTAATGATTTGAAAAACTCCAGAGATAGGGGGTCAAAACATGTGGATGATAAAGGCGGTAACCCCAACCATTATAGCGTTCCAACTGGTAAAGTGTTCCTGCCAGACTCCAGTCAATCCGTGAGCTAAGCCCTTTAAAAGAGAGGGCGTCAGCTGTACTCTCCTCCCAGGTAAAGGGCGGATTTCCCTTTTTAGGTCTGCCGGCAGGAACCTGAATGGTTCTACCGGAAAGGGGATCCCCATTATGAAGATGTTTCGAAAAATTCTGGTCTGCTTCCAGAGTATGGATCACCGCAACAAAACTCCATGGAACACCCTGCATTTCACTCACGGTCTGATAACGCTCCTTGTTTGCAGTCAATCTCCGGATAAGCTCTTCAATCGCAGTGATACGCTCTGGCCTCAGAATACAGGAATTGAACAAATTTTCGTATTCTATTTTTAATGTACCGTTCAAAAAAATGGTTGGCATGGTTATTTTTTTAAGTTATCTCAAATTATAAAGGTCTGGTTCTGTAAATCTACGATGTTAAAACATCAAAAGCAACACCCTCCTTTGAAGAAGATGCCCCAATAATTAAAATATTGGTCGATTTAAAATAACTTTACGGAGCAAATTTTAAACAGAACAAAGACAACGACCAGCCGATGGATCAGTTCCACCAACTTTTAAAGCAATATTGGGGTTATGACGAATTTCGCCCCCTCCAGGAGGAAATTATCAACTCGGTAGGAAATCAGCGCGACACACTCGCTCTGATGCCAACCGGTGGGGGGAAATCGATTACATTCCAGGTCTTCTCTCTCTCCAGGGAGGGTATTTGCCTGGTTGTGACGCCGCTTATTGCATTAATTAAAGATCAGGTGGAAAACCTCCGCTACAGAAATATCAAAGCTTTGGCTATTTATTCCGGGATGTCTGCCCGTGAGATTGAAATCACACTTAACAATGCGGTTTATGGTGACTACAAATTTCTGTACATATCTCCCGAACGGATCGCTTCAGAGAAGTTTCGGGAGTACCTGATACGGATGAAACTAAATCTGATCACAGTAGACGAAGCGCATTGCATTTCGCAGTGGGGATACGATTTCAGACCCTCCTATCTTAAAATTTGTGATCTCAGATTATTATTTCCCAATATTCCAATCCTTGCTTTAACGGCCACTGCGACTCAAAAAGTTGTTGAGGATATTCAGGAAAAACTAATGTTCCGGGAGCCACACGTGCTTCAAAAAAGTTTCAAACGAGATAATTTAACCTACCTGGTAAGGGATAAGGAGGACAAGATTGGATACCTGACCAATACGATAAAAAAAGCGAAGGGGACCGGAATTGTTTATGTTCGCAACAGAAAGAAAACAAAAGAGATAGCCCAGTTACTTGGGTCGCAGAATATCGCAGCAGATTTTTACCATGCAGGTCTTGCCACGGATGTTCGCAGTCAAAAACAGGATCGCTGGATGAGCGGTGAATGCCGTGTAATTGTCTCAACAAATGCGTTTGGAATGGGGATTGACAAACCGGATGTGCGGTTTGTGATCCACCTGGATCTCCCCGATTCACTCGAAGCCTATTTTCAGGAGGCCGGCCGTGCAGGACGAGATGGTAATAAATCGGTTGCAGTCCTGCTTTACAATAGCACCGATAAACGAAGGCTTCACAAAATGGTAACCGACAGTTTTCCTCCGTTGGAAACGATACGGTCAGTTTACAATTCTGTTGCCAATTACCTGATGATTGCAATTGGAAGCGGCAAAGGGGGAATATTCAGCTTTCGGATCGAAGATTTTTCCAAACGATTTGAATTTCAAGTTAATGCAGTCTACCATAGCCTGAAACTTCTGGAAAGACAAGGATACCTCTCCTACATTGAAAATGTGGATAACTATTCCCGGATCATGTTTTCAGTACGACGGGATGATTTATACAAAATTCAGTTAAAAAACAGTGAATTAGATATTTTTATAAAACTAATCCTAAGATCTTATACCGGTGTTTTTACCGATTTTATCAATATTGATGAATCATTACTTTCAAGAAGATTGAATAACACCGCAGAACAAATATATGAAAAGCTTAAACTTCTGGCACAACAAAAAATCATCGAATATATACCTGCCAGGAAAACCCCTGTTATTGTGTTCGAAACCGAGCGGATTGACACGAACCGCATTCACATTACGCCGGACAATTACCAACATCGGAAGGTGAAATATCAGAATCAGGTAGATGCCGTAATTGATTATGCATCCAGCAATAAAAATTGCAGAAGTGTTGTACTGCTCGAATATTTCGGGCAATATCATTCCGAAACTTGCGGAACCTGTGATGTGTGCATGGGAGACCATGAATCGGGTATCAGTTTTTCAGATTTCAAACGAGTTTCGGGTAAAATAAGCGATACATTACAAAACCAAAGCTGTTCCATCGAAATTATGATCAGAGTGATTCATGAGCCGGAACCTGTGATCCTTAAAGTTTCCCGATGGCTGCTTGACAACGGAATTCTTAAAGCCGCTTCAAACGGCTTGTTAACATGGCGTATTAAAGGTCAATAATAGGCTGAATACCTATCGCTATCAGGATTTTGATTACCTTTGCAGGGTATTGTTCAAGTCAAAAGTATTATTAATGAGTAAAGAACCATTTTCAGAGGTGGTGTATTCGAAAAACGTGATCGAATTTGCCACAGTTGCCAATGAGTATTGTTCTTTTATTGAGGCTGTTGATCAGTTTCAGCGAAAGAGTTTTATTATCCGTGTACAAAAATTATTTCCGCTACTCTACCTAAAAGCTGTTTTACTGCCAGTTCCGGATATTGAAATGTCAGATGATCTGCCGGAAAAATTTGTAGGCGAAGAGGATTACAACTTCATTCGGCTTAAACTGGAAGAAAAGTTTGGCCAATTTGATCTTTATCATGAAGTTTTTGATGCGTCAATGCAATATAGTGCAGAACCGATTGAGGCTAGTATTTCAGAAAACATTACCGATATCTATCAGGATCTGAAGGATTTCATCCTCGCTTATCGAATTGGAACACTTGAAGTTATGAATGATGCTCTTTGGGAGTGCAAAAATAATTTCGAACAATACTGGGGGCAGCGCCTGGTAAACGGGCTTCGGGCTCTTCATAATCTGGTCTATGGAGAAACCGATCTTGATCAAACGGAACAACCGGCTGAATAAAAAAAAAATATCAAGGTATATTAAGTACCTGACAAGACTAAACAATCAATATAAGTCATAGGGATTAAATAAAATGAGGAAAACTATTTCCAACGACGAATTAGCTGAATTTCCACTCGCTTCATTTGAAGGGGTAATTCATGTAATCGAACAGCCAGAAGATCTCGATAAAGCATTAAAATACCTGAACAACCAGTCTATAATCGGATTTGATACAGAAACCAGGCCAGCATTTAAAAAAGGTCAGGTTTTCCCGGTATCATTACTTCAATTAGCAACATCAGATCAGGCATTTCTATTTAGAATAAATAAAATTGGGTTGCCACCGGGAGTTGTAAAGATTCTGGCCTCATCCAAAATATTGAAAATTGGAGCAGCAATCAGGGATGATATTAAAATATTACAGCGCGTTGTACCATTCAAACCAATGGGATTTATTGAACTCCAAGATCTTGTAAAAGATTACGGAATCGAAAGCTTCAGTCTCAAAAAGCTCTCGGCCATTGTGTTGGGATTCAGAATATCAAAATCACAGCGACTTACAAACTGGGATGCAGAGGAATTAACCGAACAACAGTTAATCTATGGAGCCACCGATGCCTGGGTTGCCTGCGATATTTATAAACAATTATTAATCACACCTATTGAGCCGGTAATCATGGAATCGGAAATAGCAGAAAGTGTGCAGGAAGATTAGTTTTTTAAAACTAATCTAAAAAGAATTTATTTGGATTATGTCGAAATATAGTAAAGTTGTTTTAAAAAAAGGGAAGGAAGAGTCGATCCTCCGTTTTCATCCATGGATCTTCTCAGGAGCTATCGACCGTATCGAAGGTGGTGTTGAAGAGGGAGATATTGTCATTGTTCATGCCAGCGATGACCGGTTTTTAGGCATTGGTCACAGTGCGATTGGCTCAATTGCGGTTAGGATATTCTCATTCGAGGATGTTGATCCGGATTTAACTTTCTGGTGCAATAAATTTAATTCAGCCTTTAACCTGCGTCAAAAAATTGGGCTAACCTCCCGAAAGGAGACCAATGTTTTCAGGCTCATTCACGGCGAAGGTGATGGAATGCCAGGGCTTATTGTCGATTTCTATAACGGAACCGCTGTATTGCAGGCACACACGGTAGGAATGTGGCTGATTCGGGATCTTTTAGCCGAAGCGATGAAGATCGTTCTGGGCGATCGACTTAATGCAGTTTACGATAAAAGTGCCAAGACACTCCCATTTAAAGCTCAGATAGAACCGGCTGACGGATATTTATCAGGCATCCAGACTACACGGGAGGTTATGGAGGATGGCAACCGTTTTTTGGTTGACTGGGAGGAGGGACAGAAAACCGGCTTCTTCGTCGATCAACGCGAAAACCGCAAACTATTGAGCGAATATGCCTTTGGAAAAGATGTGCTTAACATGTTCTGCTATACCGGAGGATTTTCATTTTCGGCCATGCAGGGTGGAGCCAATCTGGTTCACTCGGTCGACTCCTCAGCAAAAGCCATTGAGCTTACCAATGAAAATGTAGAACTTAACTTCCCTGGCGATAAACGCCATGAAGCATTTATTGCGGATGCTTTTGATTTCATGAAGGAGATTAACAACAAATATGATCTGATAGTTCTTGATCCCCCTGCATTTGCCAAACACAAGAATGTGCTCGGGCAGGCATTGCAGGGTTATAAAAGATTAAATACCAGGGCTTTTCAACAAATCAAACCCGGTGGCGTTTTGTTTACTTTCTCCTGTTCACAGGTTGTAACAAAACAAAACTTTCGTGAAGCGGTGTTTTCTGCTGCTGCGATTTCAAAGCGAAATGTAAGGATATTACATCAGCTTTCGCAGCCCGGTGATCACCCGATAAATATTTATCATCCTGAAGGAGAATACCTCAAAGGATTAGTTTTGTATGTGGAATAGAAAATGATTTTCATTTAAACCGATAGTAAATTGAAATTTAAAGAGTTTGATTTTGATCCCGAAATCCTGGACGGTCTTGAATCGATGGGTTTTGAAGAATGTACTCCCGTTCAGGAATTGGCAATGCCTGTTATCTGGAAGGGGAAAGACCTGATTGCATGTGCACAGACAGGGACAGGTAAAACCGCTGCGTATTTATTGCCTGTATTAAACAGAATAGCCCTCAATCCGGGAAAGGGGATAAATACCTTAATTATAGCTCCCACCAGGGAATTGGTACTCCAGATCGATCAGCAAATCGAAGGTTTTTCCTATTATTCAGGAGCCACATCACTGGCCGTTTACGGAGGTGGTGAGGGTGCAGCCTTTGATCAGCAAAAAGCAGCCCTGGTTCAGGGAGCTGATATTATAGTTGCCACACCAGGTAGATTGTTATCCCATATAAACCTTAAATATTCAGATTTCAGCACCATTAAGCACCTGATTCTGGATGAAGCAGACCGGATGTTGGATATGGGATTTTTTGACGATCTGATGCGAATTGTGCGTGAACTGCCCGTGAACCGTCAAACCCTGATGTTCTCGGCTACAATGCCCCCTAAAATCAGAAAACTGGCAGAAGGTATTCTTCGTCAGCCTGAAAGCATCAATATCGCCATTTCGAAACCGGCTGAGAATATTATTCAGGCAGCATATATGGTTTACGAAAACCAAAAGGTACCCCTGGTGAAATCTTTGTTAAAAGGGAAAACCGATTATAAAAGTGTGCTAATCTTTACCTCCCGTAAGATCAATGTAAATGGTCTTGTTCGCGAATTACGAAGAATGGGATTTAAAGCCGATGGAATGCTTTCGGATCTGGAACAGAAGGAGCGTGAAGAGGTGATGTTAAGGTTCAAAAACCGCGAAACACAGGTTCTTGTCGCAACTGATATTGTAGCCAGAGGAATCGATATTGACGGCATCGACCTGGTAATGAACTATGATGTCCCGCGTGATCCTGAAGATTATGTACATCGTATTGGAAGAACAGCCCGTGCAGCAAGTTCAGGATTGGCAATTACACTGATCTCCGATCTCGACCAGCACAATTTTAAGCGGATTGAGGATTTAATCGAGCGTGAGATTATCAAAATCCCACTGCCAGCCGAATTTAGTGAAGCGCCCATATATGATCCTGCCAGTGGCCGCCATTTTGGAAGAAAACCGGCAGGAAGAGTTCATGACCGTCCTAAAACCGGGGTAATAAACAAGAAAAAAATCTTCCGTCATCGGGATCGCGGAACTCATCAGGGGCATCAGGCTGAATAGAGAAACCTAATTTTCGTTATTTAGACGCATATAATTCAAATAGTGGAAAGCTCTTAAAACAACTTGGAGCCTTATATTATCTTATTTTTTAACCTTAGTAGTAGAATCAGACAACTAAAACCAACCTT
>CANJNY010000016.1 GCA_947475715.1 Prolixibacteraceae bacterium | reverse complement strand
TATTGGCGCCTGGTGAATAAAATACACCTAATCCGGTTACTATATAGGGGGTAGAATTTTCTTTTTTAATACTTCCAGTCTGATAGTTCTTATAATTGAATTCAATTAAACCTTCCAAACCGCCTGTTAACCGGGTAAAATAATAATAATTAGTGGGATTACTAACGTATAGACTTGTTTTTGGATCATTGCCGTTTAGGCTAAGCAGTCCGACTTTATTATTCCCGAATTTACCTTCTGCCCCAAGTTTGCCTAATTGCAATTGCAATCTTACTGCAATTCTTTTGTTAAAGTTAAAACGACCGTAAATTCCCCCAACAGGGTTTAGAAGCTTTTGATAATTTACATTTGTGATGTCGCCGAAGTATATAGCTGCTCCTCCGGTGATCCCTAAATCGATGGACTTTTGTGCTGTTAATATAGTCGATGTAAAAACCAATACTAAAAATAAAATTTGTTTTTTCATTCAATTATTAAATTAGGTAAGTTGAAAGGTAATTGTTAGGATGGTAGAGTACTCTTTAAGGCTTTAATTCTTGACGCACCTAACCGATAATCCGTTGGCCATATCAAGGGTGCCGTTTAATACTGTACTTCCTATTATTTTTACCGCTTTGGAATTGGGATCATTAATAGCTCCGGTCAAAATCCAGAAAGTGGCATTTTTTTCCTTTTTTATGTTATACGCATTTTTTGACCACCAAATGCCGCTCTCTCCAAAGGATTTGAAATCTCCGCTTACATCATATCCACCTGCAGGATAAGCTGAGAATTTAGTTATGTTTGTTCCCTTGTTGGGTAAATGCCAAATTGCAGCGTCAGTCACTTGCAGTAGTTCTCCTTTAGAATCTGGTCCGCCGATAAAATTTACTAAGTCTTGCCAATCCTCATCACTTGCAACATGCCATCCTGTGGGGCATAATTTATCCTGATTTATAGTGTAGTAGTTGTATAGGGCTCCATATTCTTGTTTCAAGTCATTATTGTCAACAACGGTAGAGGGCCAATTGTAAAACCCTGTTGTATCTCGTCCATTGCCTGAGATTTTTGCTACAATTGTATCTTTATAGGCTTTTGCCCACTCGGAGGGAGTATTTATTAGTTTTATTGGTGCACCAGTATTATACTTTGTAACTCTTAAATTTTCTGCCATCCACTCTTTCGTTCCTAATACAATAGTCTTGTATGTATTTTCGTCAATATCTTTAATGCTATTGGTGATTATTGGTATTGAATCTTTCGGAATAACAGGATCGGGAAAGTTGGCACAACTGTGTTCAAGGAACAAAACCAGGACGGTCAGTATAACAATCCAACGAAGTTTAAGTTTTTTAGGCATATCTAATCTTTATTTTAAATTTATCTCTTTAATTTATAGGATTTCTAATTTGCCTCAAAGGAGAGGATACTTTTAAGAATCAACAAACTCATTTTCTTAAAGTATGATTTTTCCGATTTAACGTGAATTAAATTCTGTTTGCTTTTTTTTGGATAATGAAAGGCTAACGGGAACGGTTTGACCATCCATGCCTGATTTGTCTGTTTCCGGAGTAAACTTTGATGAATTTGGCTACAATATATTCGAGAAATGTTTTTCAAAGGTGTCCCTCAAGTCTCCATCCATCTTCAACAAGTTTATCGATGTGCTCATATTCAATGATAATAGTGCCACTCTTGATCGTTGAGGTGGTCTTGGACCCAACAGAACTTCCCCTGATTATAAATTTATTATTCAGAATATCAGCGTAGGAAATATACGGTGTTTGTGCTGCAAAATGATTGATGCAGTAAATGGGATTTTGCTTGAATAATGGAGCAAAAGTTGGGACTCTAAATATTTCCAGTAATTTTTGCTTTTGCACGATCCGGTCGTCCATATTTTTAAAGGGTTAGGTTATTTAGTCTTTAGGGTCTTTCGATACCGAGTTTTTTTTCACTTCAATAATATTCACCATATTTTGGCTATTCTTCCTGGATAGCCAGCTGGCTTTTGTTTTTATTCTTTCTAATTCATGCTAACATACCACATGTTCAACTTTACAGCAAACTGACTTTTTTAACGTAGTGATTTTAGAATTCTTCGCAGATGGGGTACAGGGCCACAACAACATCAACGGGAGTTTTTCAGGCTTTGGAGTCCTTAACAATACCCAGACAAATTTCTACTTTAGTGCCACAGGGTCGTCCACCGCTTTCAAGATCGATAATTGTAAGTGAGAAATTATTTGAATTGTATTTTTGATTCAGCAAATTGAGCCTCCTCTCAATCAATCCTAATCCTTTGCTGGGGTATTTCTTAAATATTTCAGCCGGCTGATTGCCCCTGCCTACTCCATTGTCTTCTATCGTAATATTAATTGTTCCGGTATGAACACCGAAGTCGATGTTGATCCTACCACCACTGTCTAATTCCCGTATCCCATGTTTTATGGCATTCTCGATGATTGGCTGTATGAGCATGGGCGGGATAAGAACCATGTGATTTTCAATGGAGTTGTTTAATTCAATTCTTAAGTTATCCTTAAACCGCATCTTTTCGATCTTGATATATTGCTCCAGAAATTCGATTTCATCTTCGATAAAAATAAACTCCTTTGAAACATTCTCAAGGTTCATTCGGATGATCGATCCCAATGAACCAAGATAGATAATGGCTCCCCGGGTATCGTGAGATAATATGAAATTCTGAATCGAATTTAGGGAATTAAAGATAAAGTGGGGATTCATCTGTACTTGTAACGATCGGATCTGCAATTCCGAATTTTGACTTTTTAATTGGTATTTGGCATCTTGCTGCTTCCTGATCCCCTTTATCCTCAGTTTGGTGATTAAATAAGTTATGGATATAAATAAAATTGTTAGCGAGAGTATGAACCACCATCGTTGCCAAATGGGCAAGACAATGGTAAACCCGATATGTTGATGCTCTATTTGTCCGGTTTCCAGATCTGTGGCTTGAAGATCAATTCTGTAGGATCCGGCTTTGGGTGATTCAAAGATTAAATTATGACCATCATTCCAATTGCCTTCGTTTACCCGATACTGATATTTTGTATTTCTGGAAGATGGATAGTTGAAAATCAGGAAATCCAATGAAATTTTGACAGTCGAGGAGGGTAATGATCCGCTCAGCGATTCAATTTCGATCTCTTTATTGTTTAGTTCTATTTTCCTGAATTTTATCTCGTTACACTGTGAGTTAAGCCTTGTATTATTAATTTTTATAAGTTTTTCTGAAGTATGTAAATAGACATTCCCCTGACTATCGGTAAATGGTGAGGTGGCAGCAGTAAATTCATATCCGTTTGCCTGATTATAAAAGTGAACAGAGCTAGAATTTTCTGCATTAAGATTTTTTATCGGAATGATATTTAATCCCTGATTGGTCCCCACGAATAAGTTTTCATTGTTAAATTTCAACCATGTATAATTTGTCCCTTTAATTCCTGAATTTTCCTGATTTAACTTCTTTTTGACAATTAGTTTTCCATCAAAATCAACATTAAAAAGATTGCCGTCATCGGTTGTGCACCAGACATCTCCTGATGGACTTACCTCGATATCAGACAGATTATTATCCATCGAAGAATTTGTACGGTTTAAATGGTAAACCTGACCATCTTTTATGGCGTATAACCCTGTAAAATAGGTTGCAAAATAGATTATCCCTTTTGCCTTTATGATCCTGATAACATTGGCAATTCCTCCTGCTTCCTCCCCGGGCATTTGAGGATTTAAAAATATTAGCGATGGATAATAGATTACTCTGGCAAAATCATGCGCATAATAACACCCTCCCTGGTCATCAAAAATAAAATTCCTGACAGAAAGTGGGATAAATGTTTTTAAATCGGTTAGTCGTAAACAGCCTAAATTCGTTACGATATAAATCCCATCCAGATCTTTTAAACCAAGTGAATAAAATGTGGCGTCCTTATTCCCGGTGATTGTAACATAATCTGATTTTAACTTGTCATAGATATGTTCTTTAAATTTCTGGCATACAATCGATTTAATTTTACCGGTGGGAATTATAAGACGAAATCTTTTTTTGTCATACGTGTAAACACCCTCCTTACCCAGTATATAAAAAATGTCGTTATAACAACTTACATCATAAAATCCTTTTACTCCATTTAAAGAATACATCTCAAAGGGAGAATTGATCAATGCATACAACCCATTTTCTGCGCAAACCCAGGCAAATCCATCAGCCGAGTCACGAATTATCTCATTTATTGAAACATTACCGATGTCATAAATACTTTTGTCAATTTTTCCTGTGTTAGAGTCATAGGTGTATAAACCACCAGTTAAATAATTGCTGTTGAAACCTCCGATTAAAATCTCGTGATTACTTATTTGGCAAGATACCCAGGGAATATAATTTAAGATTTTAAAATCAAATTTTCGATTTTTTGCGCTATTATTTATGGAATGCATAAAATATGTTCTTAATGTATTCGAATAAATAGTATCATTCATCACCGTTAAAGAGAATCTTTCAAGTTGCTGATCATCTAATTTTTGAGTTGAGGATAACGCGGGGAAATCTTTGTTGATAACCAATTTATGTAATCCAACGGATCCACCATGTAGCGTAAAGTAGATATCTCCGTTGGATTCTGCGATATTCATTACACTGGCCTTTCCATCCCGCTCAAATTTGATAGGAACCTGATAAAATGTAGTGTCTTTTAGCAGATAAATTCCCAAATCAGTCCCAATTACCAGAATCTGATTCTTTTCACTGTAATAAAATCGACGGAAGGTGTCTGATTTTTTTGATTTAAGATGAAGAACCTGAATTATCTTATCATTTTCCAGAATAGCCAACCCATCCATATAACACCCTGCATAGATCCGTTTTTTATGATCCGAAGCAATTGCCCAAACCCAATTGCCTGGAAGACCATCCGGTTTTCTTAAGTTTAGGAATTTATGACCGTCATATTTGGAGAGACCATTTTGAGTGCCGATCCAAAGAATTCCGTTATTATCTTTGGTGATACATCGCACCGAATTATTTACCAGTCCATCTTCTTCTGTAAAGTGGATAAACGGTTTGTTTTGAGATAACAATCCTAACGGAAAAAGAAGAAACAGGAAGATTATTTCTGTTATTAATATAGTTTTCAATCGATTAGCATGTTTTTTATCTCCTTTGAAATGATACTGCTTGTTCGTGTTGAGACGGGTATTTTAGTCCCGTTTTTTAGCAAGACATAACTTTCATTTCCTTTAGCAAATTTTCGAATATAAAATATATTAACTAAATAAGATTTGTGTGTCCGATAGAACTGACTTTCAGGAAGAAGCTCCTGAAGTGCCTTGAGTGGTTTGGATACCGTAATCTCTTTACCTGTATGTAATACAACAACACAATAAGCCTGATTGGCATAGCAATACTCAATATTTCGGGTGTTCTCAACAAGAAATCCACTCTCGATATCCAAAATAATGTTTTTCCCTTCAATATTTGCAGTATAAAAAGCATGGAGCTTGTCCTCCAGTTCAGATTGTTTCTGCTCTTTATTTAATTGTTTAACTGCCCGCTGAAGCAGGGATTGAAGATCCAAAAAATTAACGGGTTTGAGTAAATAACCAAATGCATCATGGTTAACTGCTTCCACGGCATATTGCTGATAGGCGGTAACAAAAATAATTTTAAAGTTGGGTTCACTAAAATAGTTGTAAATTTCCATCCCGTTCTTTCCCGGCATGTCGATATCCAGAAATACGATGTCCGGATTTAGTTGCTTTATGAGCTGAATCCCATCAGTGAGTTTTTTTGCAGTTCCTGTAATCTTTAATTTGAATGAGGTGAAATTACTTAATAACTCTGCTAAGACCTGAATCGCATCATCTTCATCGTCTATGATAACGGCACTGTACATATTTTTTGGTTAAAGTTATTATTGTATTCTAAAAATGCAACAATGACTTTCTAATCGTCGGGGATTTCAGGATTAACGCAAAGATTTCTTCAGATTATTATTTTCGCTCCAAATAAAATGTTCTGGTCTGACCTGCTTTTAACCAACAACCAATTTTTCCCGAAAGGCAGGATCTGAAATTTTCTCCATTTTCAGCACTCATTCCATAAATATCATACCAACTGCTGTGAGCCTCCAAATTGCAATTATTGTAAGTAAGAGAGGTAAACTGATTCGAAGAGTTGTGTCCAAGGGATTAAGCAGAGCAGCTGTTTAAGGATAGCGGGACTGTTAAATCGGATTTAAATTTTTGTAGAGTGTAGATAGTGAATAATAGTTCCAAATCGGCTCAGGAAATTTTTTAATAATTGACATACAATTAAATAGGTCGGGGTAGCCGGATTTGAACCGACGACCTCGTCGTCCCGAACGACGCGCGCTACCAAACTGCGCTATACCCCGTTTCTTTAAACTATACGATTACTTTCAACTTATAACAAAATCCAACACCTGTTCTTTTTAAATAACACCGGACTGTGCCTGGTTCTGTAATGTAAATTTAGTCTTTAACACATCGAACAGAAAAACCGCGGGTTTTAGGCATACTGTATTTTGAAGGCTTCAGATTCTCAACCATCCAGGTTTGTGTTCCAATCTTTACCGTCTTATAAATATTGCCATCGAGATCCGTTACAATAGTTGCCGAAATCTGATTCTCTTTTTTGGAACAACCGGTGGTCCCAATTAAAAACAGAAATATCAAAAACAGGGTAAGAACTTTGGCAATCTTTATTTTCATTATTATGGATTTAGGTATAAGAGATCAAAGCGTATCACATAACAAATTTAATTTTTTTTATTCATATTATGGTAAATATCAGGATTTATATCCTCCGTGATTTCGTATATTTAAAGTGTTTTCCTAAATATAATTATCATGAAAAACTTAGATTCAAAACCAGCTGTTATTGAAGTTGCCAATTCTGACGAGCACGATTTATTTCACTTGTTAAAGCGTGCTGAAAAAATCAAGGTGTCTGCAGATATTCCTGTAAAAGAAGAGCTTACGAACATGGAGCAGGAGGTGTTTAACTTTCTTCTAAATCTCAATAAGGATTTCCCCCACAATAATGATGAATTTACACTGGAGCTTTTAATGAATACTTTAGATTTGAAAATTACGGAAGATGATTTAGTTGACATCTTCAGAAATCTGGATAAAAAATATTATACCGAGTGCGCCTTCGACGACGAAGGGAGATTCGTATGGATAAAGTTGGTGTAAATTCCGATTTTTACTTTTGTTAACCGGTTCATCCTAATTTCGGTTCAAAGATTTATCTATTTTTGCTTTGCAATAGTTTCAGGAGGTGATCAAAATTTACTTCCTGAAAAAAATGTGATGCAACATTTAATCCTTCTTAATTACTTTATGGCCAAATTTCCAAATAGTATTAACAATTTAAATCTCTAACTCATCTTCAATGAAAAAGTCAGTTCTTCTAGTTTTTATCTTAACGATGTTTTTAAACATTGGGTTTAGTCAAAATGTCCCTTTTAATGGGATGCAAAACAACCTCGGAAATCTTTACATGCTCTCAAATGCAAAGAGTCGCTCGATCAGCCCTGAAAACTTTACCGGCGAAAGAGGTAAAGGGGGAATGGCTAAGGTTGGCGAAGGATCTGCCTCAAATGCGGCACGTGATCTTGGACAAGGTTGGAAACTAAATCCGTTTGTTGAAATTGCGAAAGGACAAACTTTTACACTCGCAGAAATTGACGGCCAGGGATCGATTGAACATATCTGGATGACACCTACAGGAAACTGGCGGTTTTCGATTCTGCGCATTTACTGGGACGATGAAAAAGAACCATCGGTAGAATGCCCTGTCGGTGATTTTTTCGGAATGGGTTGGGGAGAGTATGCGCCCCTGCAGTCACTGGCGGTTTGCGTAAATCCCGGAAGCGCTTTCAATTGCTACTGGCAGATGCCTTTTCGTAAAAAATGTAAGATAACCATGGAGAACATCGATGAAAAAAAGATGAGTCTTTACTATCAGGTTGATTATTGCTTAACTGAAGTTCCTGATAATGCCTCCTATTTTCATGCGAAATTTAACCGTACAAACCCTTTGAAATATAAAGAGGTTTATACTATTGTAGATAATATTAAGGGCAAAGGTCAATATGTTGGAACTTATCTTGCCTGGCAAGCCAAAAATAACGGCTGGTGGGGTGAAGGAGAGATCAAATTTTATATGGATGGCGACGACGCTTTTCCAACAATTTGCGGTACCGGTCTTGAAGATTATTTCTGTGGCTCCTATAATTTTGACTTCAAAGGAAAATATAGCGTATTCTGTTCCCCATATTCGGGGCTTCATCAGGTAATCCTTCCGGATGAAGCCTATCACCCCAGTCTTCGGTTTGGTCTTTACCGCTGGCATATCACCGATCCGATCCGTTTCGAAAAAGATCTGAAGGTGACTATCCAGGCCTTGGGCTGGAGAAGCGGTGGCCGTTACCTTCCCTTACAGGATGATGTCGCTTCTGTATCTTTCTGGTATCAGACCGAACCTCATCTCCCATTTTTACCACTCCCTTCGAAGGATCAGCTGGAAGTCAATTAACGTTGATCCCGTTTTTTCTAAGCTATGCCACTGATTCACCGATTTAACTAATGATAAATCGGTGAATCAGTGGCGTTTTTTTTCTGGTATTAATGGCGGTAAATCTGTGCCCATTTAGTCAAAATCGATCATGGCTTTCATCACACCATCACGGTATCCGGTGACCAGGTCAAAACCCGCTTTGGTCTGATCAAAAGAAAAGCGGTGGGTAGCCATGTGATCAACGTTCACGCTGCGTGTTTCCATGAGTTCAAGGGCCTCTTCGACCGAATGGTTTTGCCGGCGTACATTTTGAATGCAAATCTCTTTGTGCCGAAGTTTATCGACATTAAAGCTCCAGCGATCGAACTCCGGAATCCCAATGATCATCAGCTTTCCACCCGGTTTTAGAAGTTCTATTGCCTGATCCATTGCCTCCTGTTTTCCGCAACATTCGAAAATAACATCAAGCAGCAAGGGCTCCTCCTGTTTGATCTGCTCCACAATATCTCCTTTTGCTGCATTTCCGGTCCAGGTCGCGCCACATCGCTTTGCAATAGTTAGTCTTTCGTCAACCAAATCGGTCACATACACTTTCCCTGCCCCTTTTGCTATGGCAGGCAAAATAACACTCATCCCGATTGGTCCGAACCCAACGATTCCAATGGTCGCTCCCTGCATTGGAATCGATTGATTGACTGCATAAACCCCAATGGCCAAAGGCTCACTGATTGCTGCTTCGGTGTAACTCATTGAATCTGAGATCTTAAAACAGCTGTTTTCAGGCATTACAATATATTCACTCAGACATCCGTCTGCCTGCCCGGGACAGCCAAGGAATCGTAGTTTCCGACAGGTATGAGGTCGATTATCATGGCACTGGTCGCATACCCCGCATGGCATTGCAGGTTCAATGGCAATTCTGTCTCCTGGCTTTACCCTTGTAACACGGTTGCCTACACGAATTACTTCACCTGCCCCTTCATGTCCGACAGGAAAAGGGTAGATCACTTTCTGGCTCCCTATTTTTCCCAATGAATAATAATGAACGTCAGATCCGCATATACCGACCACCTTCATTTTAATCAATACTTCGTACTCATTTTTGATTTCAGGCATCGGGAACTCCTGCATCTCCATCTTCCGGATACCTGTTAATACCATTGCTTTCATGGTGATAATATTTTGTTATTTAAGGACTTTAAGTAACTTTTTTGATCTTTTGAACAAAGATATAGTTTTTGATCCGATAACATGATCGCCCATCTTTTGTAAAGCGCTAGATATTGAGCAGAAATGTACCGCTTTGAAATAAACCCATTATGGAATTTATAAACTGTCTGGCATTTTGGGTAAATCATGAATCATTTTGTATATTGCCCCCCCTATGCATGCGGCTATCTTTGCATATCCAAAATTGACCATTTTTTTATACCAAATTAATTAACAAGACCATTATGCAAGTTTTATTGGGAATTATCTTTCATTCGATCGGAGGTTTTGCTTCCGGAAGTTTTTATATGCCTTTTAAAAAGGTAAAAGATTGGGCATGGGAAAGTTATTGGATTGTCGGGGGGCTTTTCTCATGGATGATTATGCCACCCCTGGCGGCCTGGCTGACCGTTCCGGGTTTTGGCGCAATTATTCAGGCCACCTCGGTGAGTGTTTTGGCAATCGTATTTTTAATGGGTTTAATCTGGGGTATCGGAGGTTTGACTTATGGCCTTGGTGTTCGTTATCTGGGAATGTCATTGGGCAATTCCGTTATATTAGGTTTTTGCTCGGCATTCGGGGCATTGGTGCCACCAATCTATTATTCTTTCGCTCATACAGCAGGTAAAATTTCGTTTATCCACATGTTGTCACATCCTGGCGGACAGCTGGTTCTGCTGGGTGTTGCCGTTTGTCTGACAGGCATTGCTATTTCAGGCAGAGCAGGAATGATGAAGGAAAAAGAGATCTCCCCTGAATTGAGCAAAGAAAGTGTTAAGGAATTCAGCCTGGTAAAAGGTTTGATCATTGCCGTTATTTCAGGTATCTTAAGTTCATTTTTCAACTTTGGGATAGAGGCTGGAAAACCGATGGCTATCGTTGCCAATGAAGCTTGGAAAGCTCTGAATCCAAATGATGGTGAATTTCTCTACCAAAATAATGTCACTTTCGTAGTTTTACTATGGGGTGGATTAACAACCAATTTTATCTGGACGATGATCCTGAATTTCCGTAACCATACGTATGGTGATTATACCAACAAAAAGACCCCTCTGGCAAATAACTACCTCTTTGCAGCGATGGCTGGTACGGTATGGTTTTTACAGTTCTTCTTCTACGGAATGGGGGAGAGCAAATTAGGAAACGGCGCGAGTTCCTGGATTCTTCACATGTCAACAATTATTTTAACAGCCAATATGTGGGGGCTCTATAACCAGGAATGGAAAGGGGTATCCAGGAAAACTTTCAGGACTATTGTAATTGGGATTTCAGTAATTCTGCTTTCTGTAGTTATTGTTGGGATTGGTAATTCTATTCAATAAATTTTGGAATGAAACGTTTCGCTTTTACGATGAAACTTAAAGCCGGATGTAAAGAGGAGTACCGGAAAAGGCATGACGAAATCTGGCCTGAACTGGCTGAACTGATCCGTTCCACCGGCGTCTCTGATTATTCGATATTCCTGGATGAGTCAACAAATACACTTTTTGGTATTCAGAAGCAGGCAGGGGAGGAGTCGTCGCAGGATCTGGGAGATAATCGGATTGTTCAAAAATGGTGGGCTTATATGGCCGATATTATGGAGACAAATCCCGATAATTCACCGGTGATAACACCACTTGAGGAAGTTTTTTATCTGAATTAAAACAATAACAGTTCATTTATAGAATGCGCTGCCAGCCGCCAGCCGCCAGTAGCCAGCTGCCAGCCGCCAGTTATACCAAAATTAAGAATTAAAACATATAAGAATGGACAAAGAATTTGTAGAACGGGCCTACGCCCTTGCAAAAGAACAGTATGCTTCAATCGGTGTAGATACTGACGAGGCGATTTCCGGAATGAACAGTGTTAAAATCTCATTACATTGCTGGCAAAGTGACGATGTAGGTGGTTTTGAAACTCCTGAGTCAACCTTAGGAGGAGGAGGAATCCAGGTTACCGGTAATTATCCCGGGAAAGCGAGATCAATCACCGAGATGAAGATGGACCTTGAAAAGGCAATGTCCTTATTGCCCGGAAAACAACGGTTGAACCTGCATGCAATTTATGGTGATTTTGGCGGGGAGTTGGTTGACCGCGACCAGATTGAGCTGAAGCATTTTCAGGGGTGGATCGACTGGGCAAAAGATCAGGGGTTAGGACTCGACTTTAATGCATCATGTTTTTCACACCCAAAGGCAGACGATGGCTTTACCTTATCGAGTAAAGATGAAACCATTCGTAATTTCTGGATCGATCATGTGAAAAGATGCCGGGTAATCGGAGCAGAAATGGGTAAACAATTGGGCACCCCCTGTGTTCTGAATCACTGGATTCCGGATGGTTCAAAAGACATGCCTGTAGATCGTGGTGGCCATCGTGCGATCCTTAAGAAATCCCTTGATGAGATTTTCTCAGTCGAATATCCCAAAGAATATCTGAAGGATTCTGTGGAGTGTAAACTTTTCGGAATTGGCTCAGAGGCAATGGTTGTGGGTTCTCACGAATTCTATATGGGCTACGCCATTAAGAATGACAAATTGTTGTGTCTCGATATGGGCCATTTCCATCCAACTGAGCAGGTTGGGGATAAAATATCTTCGTGTCTGCTCTTCCTGGATGAACTTATGCTGCATGTTTCCCGAGGTGTGCGATGGGACAGTGATCATGTGGTTACGTTTAACGACGATATCAATTTAATCGCTCAGGAGGTTGTTCGTTGCAAGGCGCTTGATCGTGTGAATGTCGGTCTCGATTTCTTCGACGGAAGTTTAAACCGAATCGGGGCTTATGTGGTAGGAACACGCGCTGCCCAGCAGGCATTTCTGTTTGCCCTTCTGGAGCCAACAGATAAGATCAGGGAATATGAGGAGAACGGTAAAAACTTCGAAAGACTGGCTTACCTTGAAGGGATGAAAATGATGATGTTTGGTGCAGTCTACAATAAATATTGCCTGGATAACAATGTCCCTGTTGGCATAGATTATGTATCTGAAATACAGCAATATGAAGTGGATATTTTAAGTAAACGATAATTTTAACTGCTTTTTTAATTTATTTTTAAAGTGCAAAATAGTTAAAAGAAGCGGGATAAGGTAATAAGGTTTTGTAGTGGTGGGTATTCACTTATGCTACTAAGGTTTGGAAATTAAAAATAAGGTTTTTGATTTCCAAACCTTATTTTTCGAAAGAAACCTTAGTCGCATTTGTAAATTCAATTTTCACCCGAGTTATCAAAATCTTGTTTGTATCCATGATTCCTGTTACTTGTTATTTGAAATTTTGGTAACTTTATCAAAAATATCAGCGTGAGGAGATGACAGAATTTGTAAATAACGTTCAGCTGCAGTTAGCTTTTGATTTTGTGCAATATACGGGTAAGCACATCTTTCTCACAGGGAAAGCAGGAACAGGCAAAACCACATTTCTCCATCAGCTTAAACGGAATTCGCCTAAACGTATGGTTGTTGTAGCACCAACAGGGGTGGCAGCCATCAATGCGGGTGGTGTAACTATTCACTCTTTTTTTCAGCTTCCTTTCGGCCCTTTCTTACCAACCGAAAATGGGAGTCCCTCCGATTCATTTCAGAAGTTTAATCGCGAGAAGATTTCCATTATTAAGAGTCTTGATCTTTTGGTGATTGATGAAATCAGTATGGTGAGAGCCGATTTGCTCGATGGAATCGACAGCGTTCTGCGTCGATATAAAGACCGCAACCTCCCTTTTGGAGGGGTGCAGCTTTTAATGATCGGAGATATGCAGCAGTTGGCACCCGTTGTTAAGGATGAAGAGTGGAACCTTCTCAAAGTACATTATGATACAGTATATTTTTTTAGCAGTAAAGCCTTAACGCTTACTGACTATATTAGCATTGAGTTAACCCATATTTTCCGGCAACGCGATGAACTATTTATTAATCTGTTGAATAAGATCAGGGATAATAAAGCTGATCAGCAAACACTTGATGAGTTGAATAAGAGATATTTGCCCGGTTTTGTCACCAAAGATGGGGATGGTTATATCACACTTACTACTCATAATTACCAGGCACAAGAGTTAAATAGTTCAAAATTAGCCCGATTGTCTGCCAAAGTTCATGAATTTAAAGCAACCATTGAGGGTGAATTTCCTGAATATTCGTACCCCACCGATTTTGAACTTAAGCTAAAAGTTGGAGCCCAGGTGATGTTTGTTAAAAATGATATTTCCCGGGAAAAGCTTTTCTATAATGGAAAGATCGGGACGTTGATCAGTGTAGACAAAGATTCGGTTTCAGTCCGGTGTCCGGGTGACGAAGATGATATTGTTGTCGGGAAATTGGAATGGCAGAATTCAAAATACACCATAGACGATCAAACCAAAGAGATTAAGGAGTCAATACTGGGTGTTTTTAGTCAGATTCCTTTAAAACTGGCATGGGCCATTACTATTCATAAGAGCCAGGGATTGACTTTTGAAAAGGCGATCATCGATGCCAAGGCTGCCTTTGCTCATGGTCAGGTTTATGTTGCACTCAGCCGTTGCAAGACCTTTGAGGGTATGGTCCTCAGTACCCCGATTTCAAATCATTCTTTGAAAAGTGATTCGAGAATTTCGGATTTTAACGATGATATTCATGAAAATCCTCCCGGTCATGAACTCCTGGAAGAATCAAGACTCATTTTTCAGCGACTTTTGTTGTTCGAGCTTGTTGATTTTCAACCCTTGGCACGCCGCAGTGTGTATTGTGCCAAATTAATGGTTGAGCATCGTGAGAGCATTGATACGATCTTGTGGGATAGCCTTTTGAAGATGAATTTGGAATTAAGGAATCAACTCCTTGAGGTATCAGAGAAATTTAAATTACAACTTGAGCACCTGCTTGCGGAGAATAAAAATGTAGAGGAGAATATTCCTTTACAGGAGAGAGTTCAAAAAGCAACTCCTTATTTTTGGGAGAAACTCAATAAAATTGTTCCGGAAAGGTTGAAAAACCTCGATATTGAAATTGATAATAAGACGGTCAGAAAGTCAGTTAATGATGCAATCACTAAATTAAGTGATGATGTTCAGTTGAAACTGGCCTGCCTGAATGGTTGCAAAGCTGGATTTTCGGTAAAGAATTATATGGAGATCCGGGCTAAATCGGCTATTGAACCTGCTACAACAAAACCAAAGTTCAAGAGTGCCATTGCATCCTCCGACGGTTTAATGCCTCACCCTGATTTGTATAAGGCGCTTAAAGCCTGGCGAGGCGACAAGGCTGACGAGTTGAATGTTGACAGTTATCTGATTTTGCCGCAAAAGACGCTTCTTGAATTGATTACCCACCTGCCATCTACACTTTCGGAGTTAAAAAGGATTAAAGGTTTAGGAGCGAAAAAGGTGGCTCAATTCGGGAAGGAGATCGTGCCTATAATTCTTGAATACCGGATTCAAAATAAAATGGAAATTGGTGAGGCACGTTTTGATGCGGAACCTGAAGAGGAGACCAAGGTTTCTAAAATTGATACCAAGCTTGTATCTTTTGATTCTTTTAAGGAAGGCAAATCGGTAGCTCAGATCGCTTACCAGCGAAGCATGGCTATTTCAACTATTGAAGGACACCTTGCACATTATATCGGAACCGGTGAGCTGGATATTAACAGATTGGTCAGTAAACAGAAAGTGGCTTTAATCTCGCAGTGGTTTTTGAAAAATAATACAATGAATCTTGGCACGGCCAAAGCCGGGCTTGGCGATCTTGCAAATTATGCAGAATTGAAATGTGTACTGAATTATCTGGTCTATACGAAGCAGATATCGGTTTAAATAAATACTTTTATCACCCGAAATTGATTGCTGATGGTATGATGAAAATCATTCAGCTTATTATGTTCCCTGAAAATCGATGGTGAGGTAAGTGTAATTTTAAAACAAACTATATATATGAATCTAATTACTCAAAAAAAGGCTTTTAAATTAATTCTGGTTACAGGATTTATTTTTTTTCAACTGGTATCAACCGCTTTGGCTTCCTCTGATCTTTCAGGGTTAAGTTTAATTCCAAAGCCGGTTTCGGTTATTTCAGCAGCAGGGAATTTTACGTTAACAACAAAAAGCACTATTATTATTTCGGATCAGCGTACGGAACTTAAACATATAGGGACGTACCTTGCCGGGAAATTAAGCCCTGCAACCGGTTTTGGAATGGCTGTTAAAACCTCTGCTGAAAAACAGAGTGCCGGAAATATTTATTTGTCGATAGGTTCGAAAGATAATAAGTTAGGCGACGAGGGTTATCAGATATCTATCAAGGGGGGCTTAATCAATCTTACTGCCAATAAGCCCGCCGGACTTTTTAATGGGATTCAAACCTTGAGGCAGCTTTTCCCGGCTAAAATTGAGAGCTCATCACCTCAGGCCGGTCCATGGCAGATTCCTGCAGGAACAATCCGGGATTATCCCGAGTATTCGTATCGTGGGGCAATGCTCGATGTAGCCCGCCATTTTTTTCAGGTGAATGATGTGAAACGGTATATTGATCTGATCGCTATTTATAAGCTCAATGTTTTGCACCTCCATCTTTCGGACGATCAGGGATGGCGTATAGAGATCAAAAAATGGCCTAAACTTACCTCGATTGGTGGTAGTTCACAGGTGGGTGGCGAAAAGGGGGGATTCTATACCCAGGAGCAATATTCCGATATCGTAAAATATGCGGCTGAGCGCAATATCCTGATCATTCCTGAAATTGATATGCCGGGTCATACCAATGCTTGTCTTGCCTCGTATCCTGAGCTGAATTGCAATGGAAAAGCCACTGAACTTTATTCTGGTACCGAGGTTGGTTTTACCTCACTTTGTACTTCAAAAGAGCTTACTTATCAGTTTATTTCAGATGTCTTTGGTGAGCTCGCTGCAATTACTCCCGGCCCTTATCTCCATATTGGTGGTGATGAATCTCATGTTACAAAACTTGAAGATTATATCCCCTTTGTAAACCGCGTTCAGGAAATTGTGGGTAAACTTGGTAAAAAGGTTATCGGCTGGGATGAGATTGCCCTTTCAACCCTCAGACCAAATTCTTGCGTCCAATATTGGGCAAAGGGAGAAAATGCCGCTTTAGGGGTTAAGCAAGGTGCTAAGGTACTGATGTCTCCTGCAGCAAACGCTTATCTGGATATGAAATATGATTCCACTTCGCTTCTTGGTCTGTTCTGGGCCGGTTTTATCGAAGTGGATAAGTCTTATAACTGGGATCCGGCGACCCTTGTTCCCGGTGTTTCAAAAGAGAACATTCTGGGTGTTGAAGCTCCTGTGTGGACAGAAACAATCACAAACATGAAAGAGCTTGAGCAGATGGTTTTCCCCCGTATTATAGGAATTGCAGACCTCGCATGGCGATCTTCTACGTCAGGGAACTGGAATGAATATAAGGTTCGACTTGGAAATCAGGCCGAAAGGTTAAAAACTTTGAATATTAATTATTATCAGTCAAAATTGGTCCCCTGGAAATAATAGCCTTGCCAATATATAAAGCAAAAATATCCTGCCATAAAAAGGGGGTTTGAAAACAGTTCCTAATTAAACTGTTTTCAAACCCTCTCTTTATCGATCCCCTTTTCAAAACCCTTTTTATTGGATTTCTGGACCGGTGTTTATTCAATTAACCCAATAATGGTTGATGTTTCATGAGATTTCCCTGGAGTAAGGCAGATCGTATCACTAAAAGCATTAACCGCTTCAATGCAAACGAATCGTCGATAGGCTTCATTGGGCATATCGCTCATTCCGAAACAATTTGCACTTCCCGGATTCCAGACGGTAGTTACCTGACTGCCTGTTTTGGCAATGCTAATTCTGCGTTTAAATTTCGGATCGGAAAGGATACAGGTCGAATTAGTACTGTAATAATGGCGGTCTTCAACCTGCCCGATCTTGAGCTTTGAACTTTCTTGTATAAAATCGCCTGGTTGATCATGTTTGTAATATCGTGAACCTTGTAGCCCAATTATGGAGATATCCTCGATGACCGATATGTTGAAATAGGAGTGTAAGGCGCAGGAATAATCAAACTGAATTCGGGAGGTATTTGTGATTTTCAATGAAACGGTTAGGATTTTTCCAATCGTGAAGATCATCTCTGCAATAAAATCATAGGGCCAATAACTCTTTGTCTCTGTGGATGAATAAAGTTCCATTCTGATAAAGGATTCTCCATTTGGCAAAACAGCAGTTTGAGCTACCTGCCAATTCATGAGCCGGGCAAAGCCATGCTGAGGTTTTGCTTCATCTTTTTTATGAGGACCAAACCAGGGAAAGCAGACCGGTATTCCCCCACGTATGGCTTTTCCTTGCTCATATTTGCTCATTGGGCTTAACCATAACATCTCATGTTGATCGGCTGGCCGGTAACTAATGATCTGAGCACCATGTAAACAGATCTTTGCGTCTGCAAATTGATTTGAAACAGTTATATAAGTAAAATCGTTGGATTGCTTTATAAAAGCTAAACTTTCCGCAATAGCAAATTTTTCATTTAATTCCTGCAAATAGGTCATCGGTTTGAGTAATTATAAGTCTGTTGAATAGTTGGATGGCTTATGTTTTAATATTGTTGATTTGGATCGTTTTCTATTTTTTCCCCCTGTTATAAAGTAAATATCCAAAACTAACCTGTAAATAATACTTGGGATCACTTCCACTGTAATAATTAAGCAACAAACTTGCCGGCCCCAATGGGGTCTGGATCACTATACCACCACTTCCCAGATAGGCTTTGGCGGTAAAAAGTTTATCAGTGTAAAATGGTGTATGGTTAACCCCATTCATGATCTCTTTAAATGGTTGAAAATAATAACCTTCAAATCTTAAGTGTGCAGATGGAGAAACCGGAATGATCGCCTTGACCCCTCCTGCAATAAAATTATTTGACCGAAGATAATCAAAGTATCTGATTGTACTGTTAATTGTGGGAGAGAAGCTTTGTGAGGCCAAAATCGAGGAGGTGTAATTATGGAAAAACCCCATGTTTGAAAAATTTGAATTCGCTGCCAACCCAACGGTTAACCATTTAAATGTTTTAAAATAGCGCTCGTAACTAAGTTCCATATTAAGATAGTCATGCTTCATGCTGTAGCGTGAATTGGATAGATTTATCGATCCGGGATTCTCTTTTTCGGTCCCAAAAATATAACTGGATTCAAACCTAAACATCTTTCCTTCGGTTGGATATTGCTTTTTATTAAACGCTTTTAGTTCGAAACGCAAATGCGCATTCCCGGCAGTAAAAGTTGTCCGGTCCGGAGTGTCATTTTTAGTGTAATCAAAAGTTTGATAATAATCATCAGCCTGATTTAAAAAGTCTATTCCTACCTCCCATTTGGAGATTGTCTTGGCTGGAAAGCTAATATTCAACTGAACATTATCATCATTGCGAATAATGTAATGTGATTGCTTATTTTCAAAAAATAATTGTGTCGAACCCGAAAAGTAGTCTGTGCGATTCTTTATAAAATAGATTTCGAGTGACAAAGGCTGTTTACTTGTAAAGTTAAAGCGCGTACCGGCCATAAAAGAGCTGTAAAATTTTCCAACATGAATATTGGATTGAATCGTAATAGGCAGATTATTGAACATCCGATAGTCGAAACCAATATATCCCTGATTCACATCCGACAGGGAAAAATAGCCGCCCAGGCCAACGGCCACCGGTTTTTTTTGTTCTGCCTTAAGCTGCAGATCATAAAGTCTGGTATCTTTATTGTAATCGGCTGAAGGTAATAGCGTATGTATTTTATCATCTGCAAGAATTTTGAAATATTCCTCTCTTAACTCCTCCAGATTAAACGTTTTGGATTTGTGTCTGATCGATTGGATGATGTAGTGCCTTTGAGAATCATCAACTCCGGAAACCTGGATATTGTTGAATTTCAAAGTTGGGCTCTTGCTTCTGTATTCTTCGCGCTGCCTGGTGAGATTCTCCAGATCGAACCTTCTGTGCACACGCGATTTTATGGTCTTAATTTGTGCCATCGCCGATGTATAGCCCACCTTTTCAATCTCGTCAAGTCTTTCAAAATCGAGCAGAGCGATGTGTTCAACCGGAGACTTAATCGTAATTCCTATGCTATCAGGAACCGTTAAGTTCGTTTTCCGGACCATCATATTTTCAATTTGAAGCTTTATGTCATCCTTATGAGGTTTATTATTTTTAAGGCCAACAACACTTCCAATGATGAAATCCGGATGGAAATCCTGAAGCATTACATCGACCGGGAAATTATTAACTAATCCACCGTCGAAAAGTAATACGCTGTCAATTTCGATCGGCTTAAAATAGAATGGAAAGGTCATTGATGCCCTGATAGCTGACCCCAGATCGCCCGACCGGAATATTACAGGCTCGCCCCGGTATATGTCTGTTGCCACGCACCGGAAGGGGACAAAAAGATGGTCGAAGTTATTTTCGGCTACTGCATTGGCAGGGCTAAACAGCTCCATAAAACCGAAATCCATTTGTCCTGATGGAATCAGATTAGTAGGCAATGCGAGTTGCATTTTATCCGCCTTTCGGTTAAAGCTTAAATCGATAAAGGAAGGATTTTCATCGAGTTTCTTAAAGAAATAGTTATACTTTGTCGGAATTATTCCCGTTGACCAATGTTTGAAATCTTCCGATTTAAAAAGTGTCTCCATCTCATCGGTTGAATACCCGGCGGCATACAGCCCACCGATGATTGCACCCATTGAGGTTCCGGTAATATAATCGATTGGAATATTATTCTCCTCAAGAGCCTTGATGACCCCTATGTGGGCAAGTCCTTTGGCCCCGCCACCACTCAGGACTAACCCCACTTTTTGTCCATATCCCTGAGATGCTGTAATATAAATAATCGATAAAAAGAGGCAAAGAACCTGCTTCATGATTAAAATTTCAGTAAAAAGGAGAATTAATGATATTCAATTTTGTGTTTCAGTGATTGAAATCCCTCTCCAAGAATCTCACTGGCATCCATTATGGTGATAAATGCCTGCGGATCAATTTTGTTGATATGCTCTTCCAGAATGGCAACCTCCCGCCGGCTTACTACTGTGAAGATAATGTTTTTTTCGGTATTTGTGAACATCCCCACCCCTTTAAGATAAGTTCCACCCCGGGCAAGATCATTTATTATTTTGTCGCGGATATCTTCATGTTTATCGGAGATAATGATTAAGGCTTTATTATAATTGGCTCCTTCGAGGATTAGGTCAACTGCCCGGCCGGTAATATAAATTACAATCATACTATACAGCGGAATTTGCCAGTCCTTAAACGCTGCCAGTGCAACCAATACGATGGCTGAATCGACCCAGATCAACATTTGACCGATCGGAATTCGGGTATACCGGGTAATTACCATGGCAATGATATCGCTGCCGCCTGAAGTGGCTCTGGCCTTAAAGATTAATCCAAGCCCTATCCCGGTAAGTACTCCGCCAAAGATGCACGAGAGTAATACATCTGTCACAAGCGGAGCATCACCAACTTCCCGCATCCAGGTTATCCCATCCATAAATATGGAAGAGGAGATAAAACCGTAAATGGTCTTTGTTCCAAACCGACGGCCAAGAAGTTTTATTCCAAAATAGGTTAATGGGATATTTACCAATATGTTAAATATGCCGATAGGGAACCCTTCGGGCCATAAACTCATCCCTTTTGTAAGGTAGTGTACAATAATCCCCAGGCCATAGATGCCACCGGGAACAATTTTATGAGGAGTAATAAAAAACACAAATCCTGCGGCCATGATGAATGAGCCAAGCGAGATAAGCGAGTAGTCAATAAACGAGCGTTTTGTGAACAGCTTTTCTTTGGATAGGAAGGTCATAGAGAACATCTAATTTTCTTTAAAATTAGAAAAAAAAAGGGTTCCTTGTGGAGGAACCCTTTTAAAGTTGTTGTTCTTAGAATCTTTTTTCTTTGATACGGGCTTTCTTGCCTGTCAATTCGCGAAGATAGAACAAACGTGCACGACGTACACGTCCCATACGGTTTACCTCAATGCCATCAATAAATGGAGAAAAGAAAGGGAAAATTCTCTCTACACCAATATTTCCTGACATCTTGCGAACGGTGAATGTCTTGGTTGTTCCGGTCCCTTTAATCTGAATTACGGTACCCTTGTAATTCTGAATTCTTTCCTTAACACCCTCGACAATCTTGTAACTAACTGTTATCATGTCGCCGGCGTGAAATGTTGGGAATACTTTTTGTTCACCTAAAAAAGCATTTTCTGCAATTTTAATCAGATCCATCTTGATTGATTTTTACGATATTTTTAACGAACGCAATATTCACAGTGTCTATTTGTTTGCTGTCAGAGATTGCGTACGGAACTGGCCGCAAAAGTAGATAAAATTTCGGTTAAAAAACAATTACAAATTAAGTTTTTTCCTGATTGCATCGGGTATTGCTGATTTATTAACCATTATTGCCGTGGTCTTATAACGCAGATACGACTCAGAAGCATAAAAATACCCCTTAAATTGATTGTAGTTACCCCATGAATTTTTAACCTTATAGTAGCTGGTTCCATTTTGATCCTTTGCCAGTCCGATCAGGTGCATCGCATGATCATCGGTGGTCTCAAGATCATCAAAGGCTTCCTGCCGGATCGACTGAGTGATTTGCATCTCTTTTCCCGGTTTATCAAATTTGTAAAATGAGTTCTCTTTTTCCTTTTCAGGCAGACTATCCCATTTAGCCAGCTCGATATCATTCATCCATTTGGCTGTTTTGTCGGGTACAACCGCTATCCCTTTTGTTGAGGTGGCAAACCCTTTGTCGCTGGTATCTGTTGCCCATAATACCGTATAGCCGTTCTGTATCGAATAATCAACTATCTGCTGAAGCTCATCGAGCGGAACATTGTAAAATTGACTCCAAAGCCAGTTGTCCGGTACTTCAAGAGTAAATAATTCATAAAACGGATGATGCGTAAATGAGGTAATTTGTACATATTCATTACCGTTTATTCCACAATATTCGGATGCAAACGTCTTAGGCGTAAAGGTTTTTCCCTGATATTCAAATTTCCCGGGAAGATCACCAAGATAGGCATCAATGGTTTTTGCAACGGCACCTTCCCAAACGGGGGAAAGTTTTTTATTCTTATTCTCAACGACTCCCTCTACCATTTTGAGCAAAACCTCATCCATCTCGTAATGCATGTGTTTGTCTCCACCATATTTTATGCCGGGAAACACACTCTCAGGAACCAGTCCGTAATTATTGATCACATAGATATCATCAAATAACTCTCCTCCGGCTCCGAAATTTAGTTTGCCTTGTAATCGAACATATTTCTTCGCTTTATCCCGATAGCATTGACTGACCTGAAACATTTCAGATAAATCAACTTCAGGTTTGCCCATTCGTAACATTTCCGATTCAAAAAACGACATTCCGGCAAAGGACCAACAGGTTCCTGTCTGATTCTGATTTTTTATTGATGTATGCGGTATCTCCTTGATCGTTTTGAAATTATAACCCTCTTGCTCTTTATTTCCTCCATATAATGTGGTACAACTAAACCCAAGAAGGAGAGTTGTGATCAATCCATTTCCAAATTTTTTCATATTCATTTCCTGTAGCTACTTTTAGGTTAGAAAAATAGTAAATTTGATTGAATTATTATTTTAAAAATTGGTAAAGATTCTCTACCGGAGTATCACTTCCCGGATATACTGTTTGCTCAGTTATACTGGTCGCTTTTGGGCTGGGCACAAATCCTATGGCACCTGTCGAAATATAGTTTAGTGAGGCGCTCAGACAGGCATCAGTGAGGGTTCCCCAATCCTGACCGGCATTATCGTTAACTGCGAAATCAGCGGGAATCCCATTGAAATAGTCGGTATATCCCTGCGAATTAGAATTTTCGAAGCTAATAGGTGCCACTGCAATATTGAGTTTGGTATCACTGGTGATATTCATTCCTACCGGTTTGCCGTGTGTGGCAGAACCAATTAATTTTAGTTTCATATACGGTATTAATCCTGCTATAACTAATTCGCTTGCCGAGGCTGTAGATGATGAGGTAATAAAGACCAGTTTATCCAGCAGTACACTGTTGCTTTTCAGTTTAATAAGCTGGGTGAAATTTAAATTTGTATGCTTTTTATTGTATTTAAGCGAATTGTATATTTTATCTTTATTGAGTTTACCTGCAATTATTGCAACAAGTGAATCAGCGCAATCAAGTGTACCACCCCCGTTATAGCGAAGATCAACAACCAAATCGGTTATGCCTGCGGCCGAGAAATTATTAAAGACATTATTGAGCTCTCTAACTGAACTCCCGAGAAATTCATTAAATACCAGATAGCCGATTTTCTTTCCTGAAACCGGATATATATTCGAATATAATACAGAATTAATAACTATGGCACCTTTTGACAATGTAAGAGTGGATTCTGTTCCGTCATTTGCAATAAAGGTAAATGAGTTACTCGCATTCGATAGTGTCGAATTAACTTCCGTAATAGCCATCGGGGCCACCAATTTGCCATTTATCGCTTTTACTTGCCATCCCCGTTTAACACCGGCTTTACCCATGGCACTATTATCATAAACAGATAAAACACGAAGTGGATTAAGAGCAATGTATCTTAATTGAGCTCCCCAACCGGTAGTTACCCCATTGAGCAACAAATTTTGCAATTCAGTGTAAGTCATCGTAAAGCTCCATCTGTCTTTTGCGTATTTTACTGAACCGATATATTCTTCGGGTGTCTTAAATGTGGTAAGATCAACCGCCGGCATCGATTCGTACCAGAAATATAAATCGTTAAAGGTATCGGAAGTAAATTTAACTTTGGGATCAATCGTTGATTGGGGATTTGTTTGAATCTCTTTTTTACAGCTAACCACAATTGTAAATACAAGCAGAAACACAAAATATAGATTCTTATTCATTCTTATAGCGCTGTTTTTAGCTGTTTATTTCAGATTATAACCGATTTGTTTTATTTAAACCTTATTGTTAATATTCGCAGTTCCGGTTTCTGACGCAAAAAATCTACAAGTATTGTGCCAATCTAAGTAAACAGCCTCCGGTTTCAGTAATTTTTTTTAGTAAGTAATTCTTACATGGTAAATATTCAACAATTTTTCAAGAAAAATTTTCTTCAGTAAAGTTATATCCTTGAAAGTAAAAGGGACATCATCGAGTTGACCTGCATTAATCTTTTGCTCAAAGATTGTATCAACAAGTTCTTTCAGGGTGATATTATCCTTTTTATCCAGACTTCTTGAAGCAGCTTCAAGGCTATCGGCCAACATAACAACTGCAGTTTCACGTGTCGATGGCAATGGTCCCGGATAGGAGTATAGGCTTTCATCAATTTTTTGATCCGGTTTATTCTTTAATTCAATATAATAATAGCCGGTAGCTGTAGTTCCATGGTGCGTTCTGATAAAATCAATAATTTGTTCGGGTATCTTATGTTTCTTTGCAAGTTCAACGCCATTGCTCACATGATTCATGATAATGGCTGCGCTCTCTTCAACGGTGTGCTGATCATGCGGGTTTATTCCCGTATTTTGATTCTCAATAAAATAGTGGGGGTTTATTAGTTTGCCAATATCGTGATATAAGGCACCTGCCCTGACTAATAGCGGATTTCCTCCAACGGTTAAAATTGCCTCTTCGGCAAGATTGGCAACCTGTAATGAATGCTGAAAAGTTCCGGGAGCCTCCTCTGCAAGTTTGCGGAGCAATTTCTGGTTCGAATACGATAATTCAATCAGGGTTACATCCGAAACAAATCCAAAAGATTTTTCGATTACAAAAACCAGCAGATAGGTGATTAAGGTAAGTGCGGCGTTTATGAGAAACCATTTCATCATTTCCCAATCGACTCCGGCTAAATTCGCCTCCTGAATCAGGGATATCCCAATATAGGTGAAGGCATAAACAAAAAATATGATTAATGTAGTCAGAATAAGCTGATCTCTCCGTTGAAGATTATTCTGACTGATTACGGCAATACTTCCTGCGGGGATGGTAAGAAGCAAAAATTCATATCCGTTGGGTACCATGAATCCAACGATTAGTGCAGTGATCGTGTTTACAAAAATGGCCAGTCGGGCATCCAGAAAGGTGCGGATAATTAAGGCCAAAGCAGTGAATGGTACAATATAGATCGGAAGGTTACCCGTTGATACTATAATCCGGCAAAAGAGGATCATTAGAACCATCATGAATAATGTAAAGGTAATATCCCTCTTCGAACGCAGTAATTTTCGACGAATATTGTAAACAAACAGGAATAGTGTTAACATCAGCATGCTGACAAACAGGGCCTTGCCTATGATTATGAGATAGTATTTTGTAAAGTCACCACGGCTTTTTTCAACTCCGGATTTTAATGATTCCAGAATCAAAAATGTACGTGGAGAGATTACATCACCCTGCGAAACAATTCGTTCACCCTCCTGTACAACACCGTATGTGGTGGATAAATTTTCAAGTAACTTCGTCTTTTCTGTCTCTGACTTGTCTGAATCAAACACCAGATTAACCGCTAAATAATCTTCGGCATGGAATTTTCCAATGATCTGTTTTAAGTCAGGATCACTGTTTTTAAGGGCTTCAAGGGCACCGTTAGCTTCGGCATAGGCACTCTTAAGTGAGTACAATTGACCAAATGAGATTCTTTTTGCCAGGTTATTATGCACAATTAATAACTCACTTCCAGCCGAAAGAGGGGGAGAGTTACTTCCGCCCTGTTCCAGAATTCCGGTATGATAGATTTTTTCGAATACCGTAAACACCTTGCTTTTTACAATCCGGGGGTAAAGAATTTCGGTATTCTCCTTGAAGGTTATCTCGTCGATTTTTGCAGAGAGCTCTTTAATTTGTCGTTTCTCAATTGAATCGTGCAGAATAAAATAGGGTATTAACGTCTTTAACAGTGAGTCGCGCTCCTCTTTTAAGCCCTTTTCTGATTTTAAAATGGCAAAATCAAACGGTGCGATGAGTGTGGAATGCATCCATGGTCTCCCTTTCTGAAATTCATAGCGGAAACGACCCTCCTGAGGTAGGGCGAAAAACAAAACCACTGCAGTAAAAATAAATATAGAGGTTGTATAAATCGTGTGCCAACTTTCTGATTCAAACCAATTTTTCTTTTGCATTTTTATACTTATCTCATTATTCTATACCTAAATAACAAAACTATTTTGTATATTTAATAATCGTCAAAAGTAATTATTTTTTCAAATCATTTAGATCAATACTTTTCATAAGTATTTATTATTCATTATCTAAATATTGTTATTATGAAAGCTAAAGGATTGATATGTAAATCGATAATGGTTGTTTTATTCATGTTGTGCACTAATGATGCGATAAATGCACAGATTAAGATTGATGGGTTCGCAATTAATCCTAAGCTTGGAGCTTGTAAAACGGAATATGAAGCTTTTATTTTTGGAGGTGAATTTAATGTCACATTGAAGCGTACCATTTATAGTGTTGATTATTATCGTACTTTTCAGGTTATGAATCCCGAAAGACTTAAAATGATTGACTTTATGGTGGGGAAATATTATGGTGGAAAAATATTTCGTCTGCAGTTTCAGGGAGGATTAGGTACTCTTTCCGGGAAAAAAGTAAATGAAAAAAAGAACATATCTGAAGAAATTTCTACTTTTGGTGTGCCTTTAAAACTTGGATTCAAAATTTTAGTGACAAACTCCTTAAGTCTGGGTATCGATCTTCAGGCACATTTGAATTCCAGGCAATCAATTTGGATGTCGATGTTTAGTATTGAAATAGGTAAAATACGAAAAAAATAATTTGCATAAAAAATGATGAGTGATTCTTCGAATTTCAGAGGTGTTCGGGAAGTAATTATTGAAAATGCCCTTAAATATTTCAATTCTCCTTATCTTTGGGGAGGAAGGTCTCCCTTTGGGATAGATGGTTCCGGCTTTGCTCAAATATTATATAAAATGGCAGGCCTTACGATCCCCCGTGAAGCGGTGCAACAGACTCTGGTAGGAAGTAATCTTAGTTTTGTTGAAGAGGCATCTCCGGGTGATCTGGCATTCTTTGATAATGAAGAGGGGGCAATTATTCATGTGGGCATCATTTGGGAAAAACACAAAATTATCCATTGCTCAGGAAAAGTCAGAATTGACAATGTTGATCATTTTGGCATATTCAATATTGATACGGGTCGGTATACTCACCAAATGAGGCTTATGCGGAGAATTATAAACGATTGAACCTAAATTGATTAATAGCGCTTGTATCATGGGACATCTTGAAATTATTGGCTATCTGACTGCAATAATCATCGTGGTATATATTGTATGGCGAAATTCAGATAAGGAGAAGGCAGAAAAAAGGGAAAAGGAGAATGAATTAATATATTCCTATAAATATCCCAGGCTGGCCATGACCGTAGATGCGATTCTGATTGCCGGAACTATAGATTCGAAAGTTATTTTGCTGATTCAACGTAAATTTGACCCTTTCAAAGGTTTATGGGCCCTGCCCGGAGGATTCGTCGGTATGGACGAGACGTTAAAAAATGCCTGTAAACGAGAGCTTTTTGAAGAGACCGGATTACAAAATATATCCTTAAGTCAATTTTTTACATTCGATGCAGTTGGACGTGATCCGCGCCACCGAACGGTAACCACGGTTTTTTACGGGTCTGTTCCTGAACCAATTCCGGTTGTGGGAGGCGATGATGCTTCCAGGGCAGATTGGTTTGCAATGGATGAATTACCTGAACTGGCTTTCGATCACGGAGAGATCATTCAGAAATTTCACATCGAAAAACTGCAGGTTTTGTGAAGTATTAACTTGTGATTATTTTAAATGCTGGTGTTAACAGTCTTAGCCAAACCATCACTTAGCTGGTTTATCTGATACACGACCTTAAATAACTTACTGTGGCCGGTCCTTCATTAAAAAGCAGATCTAAAATACTCAGATTCGGAATAAATCCATATTTATCCTGAAATACCTGAACATAAGGTTCCGGGAAAAAGGATGGATCCTCATTTTGCCTTTGCGGTTTAGGATCAATGGTATAACGAAAATCATCCATCCATGCGGGAACTTCAGTCGGAGGAAGATATTCTTCAGTATAGTTAATCCCGATATTGATATTCAGAGCTTTTAAAATAGCATTTTGTATCTCGCGGTTGAACTCGATGAGGTATTTCCATTTTTTATCGTGAAAGAACGGCGCAAGATCATCGGCATAATATTCGAAGAATGGTGAATTATTATACGCTGACGAGATTCCACGCCAGTGGATCTGCTGCCATGGATAATCATACGATAATTGCTGATCCTTTAGGGGGCCTTTTGCACGCGGTCCATTCACAATTGGAAGTGTAAGTTGCAATATTCCATTAGCCGCAAGGATAACTGTACGGTTTCGATAGGATTGTTTAAGATAACTTTCCAAATATTCGACGTAAATAGTCGGATAATTGATCATTTTAGTAAAATATTGCACCGGTCCAAGGTAGGCACTGCTTAGCAATAAGCTCTTTTGATGATCGTCCATTTAATAATCGAAGAATTTATGCCCCGGATCTCCCTCGATTATAAGGCCGTTGTCCGAATCCGAATTGCCTGTCTCCCTGATCTCTTTTGAGTCAGAAGTGGGATTTTCAAATTCTTTTAATTTAATCTGAAGCCTTTTAATCCTGTTTTTAAGCTTTTGATTGTCGATAAATGCAAATATGACAGTTACTGAGACTCCAATTAGAATCGAGATCATTAGGATAAGCGCCAATGGTACATCATTGGCCTTAAACCAAAATATTTTAACCGGAACCCTTACCTCATTCTGTAGTGTAAAAATGACCATGGCCACACCAAGTATGATTCCTGTGAGTAAACCTCTTTGCATTTGCTCTGTTTGTTAGTTCATTCCTGCTTTTTCCTGATTCTCTTTTTCAGGTTTAAGTCTTACTCTTCCCGTTTCTGATGTGTTTATCTCGGCTTTTTCATCGTCCGGAGCTCCATATTCATTCCTGAAATAGATATTATATGCAATGCCCATCGGGACAATCAATTTCATCGACCTAAATGGAGGCATTACAATATCGCGAATGTCAAAATAGGCAGAATCTTTCCATTGATAATCGGTCATCATATTGACAAATAGTGTATCCTTTGATTCATTTTGCAATTTCAACTTGCGAAACGATTGCTCTTGAGTTTGAGAGTAAAAATCGATACCTGTAAAAGCGGCTCCAATAGCTGATCCGATAACTAAAAAACCTTCGCCGATATTCACCCCTGTACGATACTGATGCATTTTCTTTTGTCGTTGAATGCTTTCCGGGTCAGTAATATATCCGGAAACACTACACGACAACAGTATCAATAATGAAATCCCAACGGGAATTATTCGGTTTAATAACTTCATTTAAAACAGAACTTCTTTAATTGGTACTGCTATTTTACGCTCATAAAGAACCGGTCAAAACGGATTTTTGAGAGAAAACTCTTGTTTTTATCCAATGAGAGCCATACAAATGAAGCCTTTCCAACTACATGATCTTCAGGAACAAATCCCCAATACCTCGAATCTGCTGAATTATAGCGGTTATCGCCCATCATCCAGAAATAGTCCATTTTAAATGTATAGGAAGTGGCCACAGATCCGTTAATGTAAATGAGATCTCCGTTAACCTTCAGGTCATTCTCTTCGTAAACATCTATAATCCGCTTGTATATCGGAAGGTTGGCAACTGTTAAATTAATGGTTACCCCTTTTTTCGGAATCCAGATGGGGCCGAAATTATCGAGATTCCAGGTGAACTTCGTATCGCTTGGGAAGATGGCAGGATCGTTGCTGTCAACCGGCCAGGTTACCCGTTCTTTGGATGTAATAAATTTCATGTCATCCATTTTTTTTGCCTGGGCAGTAGTGAGCGAAAGAATATAACGTGAATCTGATCCTTCAATTTCAGATCTGGTGATATCCAGCTTTTCAAGCGTATTATCATTAATAGCCGTGCCGGTAATGGTTATTAAATATTTATACTGAATACCCGGGATCTCCTTTTGAGGTTTTCCATTTACGTATACCTGCCCTTTTGCAATTTTCAGGGAGTCACCCGCAATGGCAATACAACGTTTGATATAGTTTTCACGTTTATCAACCGGACGATAAATAATATCTCCGAAGGTTCTTTTATCACCTAAAACCCGATCCCGGCCATAGGAACGCACTAATTCATAGTAACTTCTCTCCTGCATATTGATGGCAACTGTATCTCCTTCAGGGAAATTAAAAACAACTACATCGTCATTTTTCACTTTTCCGGTTCCTGCAATTCTTCGGTAAGGATTATGAATTAGTGTTGAAAATGAAGGCATCGTACTCGAAAGTGGCATCGTGTGATGGACAAAAGGAAATGAAATGGGTGTATTGGGCATTTTTGGTCCATAAGCTGTCTTACTCACAAAAAGATAATCTCCAACCATCATCGATTTCTCCATTGAGGAGGTGGGAATGGTGTAGGCTTCAATAAAGAAAAGGCGAATGAAAGTTGCAGCAATCACCGCAAAAATGATCGCGTCAATCCACTCAACCACCTTGGTTTGTTTTCCTTCAGGCGGATTTTTTTTCTTCCAGAATGCCCAGTGTACCCGCTTTGTTATATAACTGTCGAAGATGATCACCAAACCGATAAGCCACCAAAAGTTACTTACCCAAATTACCCAAAGCAGGTAAAGGCCACCAACAAGACCTAGCTTAAACCATTTGCTTTCCAATAAACTATTCATTTGTATCTTATTTTGTATTGTTAAAATTTCAGTAGATCCGACATCGAAAGAATACCCTGCTTTCCTGCACTATATTCAGCTGCAAGAACTGCTCCGAAGGCAAACCCTTTCCTGCTGTAAGCGCTGTGGGTAATTTCAATATAATCAACTTCAGAGTCGTATTTAACGGTGTGAATGCCAGGCACCTGACCTTCACGTATCGGTTTGATATATAATTCGTTACTTGCTGAATCAGCCTCGATGGTCCAGTTTGTTTTTTTGTCGCTAAACGCCAGGATATCCTCGGCAATGGTGATTGCAGTACCACTTGGAGCATCCAGCTTTTGAGTATGATGAACTTCTGTCATGGATACATCATATTGTGGAAACTCTTTCATCATCTTTGCAAGATACTTATTCAGTGCAAAGAACACATTGACCCCCAGACTGAAATTCGAGGCATAGAAAAAACATCCTTGCTTTGATTGACAGCCATTTTCAACTTCGGCTCTACGTTCAAGCCATCCTGTTGAACCACTTACAACCGGTATACCTGCTTCAAAGCATTTCATATAGTTGTTCACTGCGGTTTCCGGACCGGTGAATTCGATGGCAACATCTGCTTTTGAAAGGTTTTCGGCAGTAAGATCTCCCTGATTCTGAATATCTATCTTCATTACAATAACGTGCCCGCGGCTAATCGCGATTTGCTCGATCTCTTTCCCCATCTTACCGTAACCAATAAGCGCAATATTCATAGTTCTTTTTTAAGAATTTATTTGTCCTTATTTTATTCGACGTGCAAAGATAAGATTATTGATTTAATCGCCATATTATAAATCAGTGGTAGAAGAGCTTAATTATTAACTGCAAACTGGTGAATTCGGCATGCATGACCAATACTTAACGGGTTATTGGTTGTCGAGACTCTTAACAAAAGGATATGTTTACCCGGCGAAAGTTCATCAGTCAGTATGTGCAACCATGGAATGTGTAGCAGTTTACTCCAGGGTGTAAATTGATCCGATTTTTTAAAGTCGCTCCCGTCAATGCTGTATTCCAAAATTCCTGCATCGGGTCCTGAGGTGATAAAAAGGGCAATTGCCGTTCCCTTGAATTTTAGTTTCAGTAATGCTCCCGGTTCAGTCGCCTCAAGAACGGGTACATTAACGAAACCTTCCCGGGTGGAAACTTTGTCATCAGGGATCCAATTCGGGATCAACTTCCATCCCGATTTTAGGGTTGCAGCTTTAAGAGGTTTAAAATGTCCGTTGATATAGGAATAGGGATCTAAGGTTTTAACCGGTAATATTCTGGCAATTTGTTTGTTGTTGAGTGTTGCTTTCCAGGATGTCTCAAAAAAATGTTTGAGGGTTCTGAAATAGATCTGCTGGCCAAAAGGGGAGGGGTGGAGGTCTTTGAAATCATCCCGCCAGGTAAATTCACCATTTAGTATCCGGTCATTGACCTCTTTAGCCAGGTTTATTGAAGGGATGGCGTAGTAATCAGCTACTTTTTCGTGTTGCGCTATCACAGGGGGTGTCTTTCCACGGTTATAGTCAGCCATTTTATCCTGATCCACAAAATAGAGTAATACGATATCAATGTAAGGATTCGATTGTATTGCATGATTGACGATTCCCTCCATACCGCGGATTTGAACTGTCGGGTTAATACCGTTTGTGGCATCATTAACCGCTGCTTCTTCGAACAACAGATCGATTTTCCCTTTGGATAATACATCGCGGACAATTCTCATTGCCCCGGGGGTGGAGCCAGTTGAAGGGATTCCTGCACTGATAAATTCAAATTTAGTTTCCGGAAACCGTTGTTTGAGATAATCACAAACCAATTCCCGCCACCCGGGATTGTAGGTTATCGATCCGCCAAGAAAGGCTACTCGTCCGAATTTTTCATGTTCAAATTTAATCCGGCAATTATCGATATTTCCCCGGAAATTAATAGCCATTTTAGATTCAACCGATGGTGGAGGATCAGCAAGTTCGGGGGCGGTATGAGAGAGGATAAACCTCACGACAGGAGAGGGATCCTTCAGACTGTGTGGATGGTGACCGCCACCCTCTTTAACGATGACTTTAATTTCGCCACCTGCTTCCCTGTAGGTTTTAACAAGCATATCGGTATTCTCCTCCATAGGCACCGTTTCATCTTTAGCGCCGCATACATGAATAGCAGGCACATGTGCCTCCGCGAGTTTTCGTGCGTTGTAAATGGGCATTCCCCTGAAGTCATTCACATTTTCTTCGGTAACGTTATAGGCCAGCAAATGGGCCTTCCAGTCGTCGGGTGAGCCGGCACCTTTCCATTTTCCTCCCGGCCAGCTTCGTATATCACATACCGGGGCATCCGCATAAATACAGGCCACCTTATCCACATTTTCTGAACCCCAATTGTATATGTAGAGCCCTCCGCGGCTGAACCCCTCAAGAACAGTTTTTACATTCAGATGATATTCAGTTGTCAGATAATGGTAATAATGATTCCACAAAGCGACAGCATCCTTATTTCCACAATATTCTGCACCATCAACATACACAACATGAAACCCTTTTTCAAGTAAGGCAACTTCTGATTGTGGTTCGTGCCCCCAGAATCGTGCCCGCCAAATCCAGTGGAGTGCAGGCTCCGGGTTTCTAGGAAACACAATTTTGGCATCATGCCCTTCAAACTTGAATTCGAGACATTTGAAACCATAATAATCGGTTTCAGCTCCTCTGCCTGGCAATGAAATCGCAATACTAAGCGATAAAAATAGAATTTTAAGGATTAATCGGGTCATATTAGTCTGGTTGTATTATACTCGGTTTTTATTTAAAAAGCTTATCCAAGCCAAATTTTTTGATCGTTTCCTGAATTGCAGAACCCGCTTTCTTCTTAAACTCTTTTTCTACCAGGTTTTTAGCCTCTGTAAGATCTAATTTTACTTCCGGCTTGTCGAATGTACCTCCAAGATTTATCCCAATGGGAAGTTTGGTGATATTTTCTGTTCCGGGCACAAAACCAATGTAACCATTCACTTCCGGACTCAGATCTCCCTTGTTAACCTTAAAATCAATCCGGTAATCCATGGCAAGCGAGGCTGATTGTCTTCCCGATATGGTAACATCCTGACCTGCAATTCTGGTTGTAAACGGCGCAATACTCAATCCTCCATCCACGATCTTAAAATTGGTTAGGAAATCGTTGACTTTTACGTTTGTAAACAGGTCCTTTCTGAAATATTTTCCGATTTCTCCGAAGAGGTTTGATCCGATTAGTTCGATGTTCTTTGTTGTTATTGAACCTCCGCCATTGACCGTATTGAATTGTGGGGTATTGCCTGGACCGATTTTTCCGTTAAGCATAATTGATGAATTAAATGCTCCTGTGCTTTCTCCGGCAATTGGTAGAAAGTGCCGGATCGTTCCTGATGATTGGTAGGCTGTAGGCAGGTCAAAATCCTTAATGTCGAGTTTGAAATCAAAATCAGGTGTCCCCTGTTTTGGTGTTGAGTAGGCTCCTGAAACCAGAATTTTTCCACTGAGCAGATTCATACTTAGTCCATCCAATACTATTTGACGCGCTATAATAGTTACTTTCCCTGTAATATTGGTGATGTTTATCCGTTCGTAAAGTGCTTTACTGACCGTGGACTGAATAGTTAAATTTAGGTTTTCAGGAATTTCAACGGGCTTTCCGGCAGTAACCGAGTCCTTGGCTGTAGGATTGGTCATTAATTGATTGAAATTCAGATAACCCGATCTAAGTGACATATTACCGGTTAAAATGCCATTTTTCAACAGATAAGCCCAGTAATTGGTCAGGTTGCCATTGGCCGTGAAATCACTCTCTCCCATTTTTCCCGTGAGATTGGTTAGGGCAATGATTTTAGGATTCAGTCCAATATTTGCTGACTTAATCTCGAGTGTTTGTGGCAGATTCTTAGAGGTAAACGAAAAATCCTGAAGAGAGATTTTTCCGTCCGTTTTAAAATTTTCATACTGCCCCTTTTCGATAGACGAGTACTTGCCGTTAAAATCGATAGTTGCATCAACAATCCCTTTAATATCTATCGAATCGATCGGAATGGCCTGTTTCAGGGATGCAAAGTCGATAATCCCTTTCAGGTTTCCTCTCAAAAGAGGATCACTCACCGGGGTTGCAACATAAAGTGCTGCCGTAATCGGATTTCCCGCAATTGAGGCATTAAACTTTTCAAGTTCAATTTTGGTAAGGTCAAAAACACCTTGAGGTTTGGAGATTGTTGCACTTACTTCAATTTTCTCTATCTCTTTGGGTAATTTGGGGTATTTTATTTGCCCCCCTGAGATCCTGAGTGCGATATTGAATCCCGGAATTGTTGTTTCGGAATAGGTTCCCTTCACAAAACCGCCGAAAGCGATCTCTCCTTTGGTCTCTACACCACTCAGATTTTTTTGATATTGAACAGGAATAAATCCAAGCAAATCGGTAAGTGAAGAGGTTGGTGATTTAAATGACAGATCAAAATCTTTCCCTGTTTCACCCAGAGTAAAGATCCCCTGAAGTTCAATTGGTAATTTATTGATTACTAATTTATTTTGAAGGAAGGTGAATGCCATTTTATCGAAATCCGATTGTAATCCCCCTTGAACACCCACTTTCATGTTTGAAACATAGTGTGATCCGTTATACTCGAAATTTACACTGTCAGCCTCTCCCGAAATCTGAAGGGTGCTATTATTACCCTGCAGCGCACCGGAGAGTTCAAAATTACCTTTAGAAAGTGAAAAAAGCATGGGTGAGGTCTCATCCTCAAAGGTGAGTCTGGCATCCTTGATCCCGATTTTTTTCAGCTTGATTGTGGTCCCCTTTGAGGAGCTTTTTGCCGGCTGATCCGTGGTGGTTTTGGTAATATCCCAATTGGATTTTCCACTTTTATTTACAACCAGATTAATTGCCGGATTTTGAAGGTTTATCGAGGTGATTGTTAATCCCTCACTGCTCCATAAACTGGATAGATTAACTGTCGTTGACAGCAGATCTACCGAAAGTAAACGGGTCTGTTCGAAGGTATTGATTCCGGTTACCGAGAGGTTTTTAAGTGCAATATTTAATTGAGGAAAACTCTGAAAAAGAGATAATTCAACCCCTGAGAAATCAATTTTGGCATTGATCGAATTATTCGCTTCTGCCTTGATTTTCTGAGTTATCTTATTTTTAAACAGAAACGGAACCGTAATCATTACAATGACCAGAAATCCTAAAACTAGTGTGGCGATGATAAATCCTTTTTTCATACCAATAAAATTTTAATTATTATTCTTCAATAATTCAAGCCGAAGCATATTGAGTGCAGTTTGACTTGAACGGATAATATTTCGTTCACGGTGATTGGCGAAATTAAACCGTTTTGAAATTACAGAATCGGGGCCTGCAAGGGCAATCCAGACTGTGCCAACCGGTTTATCTGTGGTGCCGCCTGTGGGGCCGGCAATGCCGGATGTAGCTATCGCATAATTGCTATTCAGCATTTTGCGTGCACTAATGGCCATTGCCTCGACGACTTCTTTACTTACTGCCCCCTTGTCTGCAATCAGGTTTTGGTCGATGCCCAGCACATTTATTTTTATTTCATTGGAATAGGCAATAATGCCACCTTTAAAATAGGCCGAACTTCCCGGATTAAGCGTAATGGTATGGGCAATATTACCTCCGGTACAACTTTCGGCAACGGCTAGGGTTAATTCTCTTTCCTGAAGAATTCTCCCAATATTCCCTGCCATTGTTTCCTCTTCATACCCAAAGATATAATCGGGTATAATCTGAGTTAATTCCTTGATTTTATCCTCGAGAAGTTTTTTGAGGTAATTCTCATTATCCCCCCGCGCAGAGAGCCGTAACCGAACACTTTGTGGACTGGGGAGGTAGGCAAGTTTGATTGATTCAGGCAGACTGTCCTCCCAATAGGCTATTTTTTCTGCAAGAGCCGATTCAGCCAATCCCTGAGTCAGTATGGTACGGTGAAGTATGGTGTTGGTATTGAAAAGATTTTTGATTCTGGGAATTACTTCGTGCTCCATGAGATACTTCATTTCGAAGGGAACCCCCGGCATAAATACAAAGATCGTCTCTCCCCTTTCAAACCATAGTCCGGGCGCTGTACCCAGTTTATTGTGCAGCACGGTAGCTGAAGCCGGAACCAGGGCCTGATCACGATTGAGCGAATTTATAACGATGCCTCTGGGAGCAAGCAACTCTATCACATGATCCAATACGCTGTTATTCACCACCAGCTGAGTCTCAAAAAAATCGCAGATTGCTGTTTTGGTGCGATCGTCCCGCGTTGGGCCTAAACCTCCGGTGACCAGTACAATAGATGCTTTTTTTTCCGATTCAAGTAATGTTTGAAAAATATGGTCAGGTTGATCTGAAATGCTTGTAATCTGGCGAATATTAATCCCTTCATCATTGAGATGTTGTGCCATCCATGCCGAGTTGGTATCTACAATCTGACCTATCAGAATCTCGTCCCCAATTGTAATTAAATCTGCCTCCATGATATCGGTTATTTTAGAAATAGGATCATTCATTATTTTGCGTAAAATTAACGATGTTTTTATAACCAAAGCCCACTCGCTTGTCAATTAGGATTAATATGGATTTTTCAACTTAAATTTTATGGTTCTTTAACGAATTACATGATCAATTATTTTCAAGAAAAGGATTTTCCTCTGACCTGTTTTAATAATTTGATTTTTTTAGGATTCAAAAATCAGGGTTAAAAAATTGTGGTATATGGCCTAAGAATTGTTTTTTTTTGCTATATTGCATCTTATACACGTCAGAAATATTTTGTGAGATCCCCAAAGGAATTCAAATTATAAACAGATGAGTAACAAAAAAAAATCTGCGGCAGAAATACTTCGTCAAAAGGCAGAGGATGAATTGGCCACCCGATATAATCTGGTTGATCCTAAAGATTTAAATATCGATTTTCTTCAGCTAACCCATGAATTACAGGTTCATCAGGTTGAGCTGATGTTGCAAAATGAAGAACTTTCAAAGCTAAATATCGAGTCGGAACTTGCAAGGAGAAAATTTACCGATTTGTACGATTTTGCACCCTCCGGTTATTTCACCCTCGATAAAGAAGGGGAGATTCTGCAGCTTAACCTGTGCGCCTCCAAAATGATTGGTAAAGAACGCTCACTTTTAATCCACAGCAGACTGGGATTCTTTATTTCCGATGATACTAAATCCTATTTTAGAAATTTTCTTCATAATATTTTCAAGTACGATATCTTCGAATATTGTGAGATCACCTTCGTGGGAAAGGATGGAGTTCCTATGTTTGTTCAGTTAAATGGTACACTCACTGAAGATGGGGAGTATTGCCTGATAACTGCTGTAAATATTACAGAACGGAAAAAAGCTGAAATGGCAGTCCTCGAAAATGAACGGTTTTTATTGGAGACTCAGATGATCGCTAATCTCGGCAGTTTTTCTATTGATATAGAGAGAGGCGTATGGGTAGGATCTGTAGTTCTTAATCTTATTTTTGGCATTGATGATCAATATGATAAATCATTATCTGGCTGGATGGAGATCATTCATCCTCAATGGCGCCAACAACTGAAGGAGGCCTTTTACGAATCCGTTGATTCGCAGAGTATGTTTGATGTGGAATACAAAATTATTCGCAGGTCAGATCGCCTCGAGCGATGGATGCATGTCCTGGGCCACATTGAAATTAATCAATCAGGGGTTCCGGTTTCAATCAAAGGAACTATTATCGATATCACCGATCGAAAAGAGGCTCAGCTTTCATTTAACGAAAGCCAGAGGTTATATGCCGATCTGGTTGCCAATCAGAGTGCCGGATTTTACAGACTCAGGGTCGAAAAGCCACAGGAGGATAAATCGATCTATGAGTTCACCTCGTTTGAATTTGTAAGTGATCGTTTTTGTAAACTCTTTGGAATAACGAATTCGGGTAATCTGAATCATATTATCCAGGATATTTTTCTACATATTCACCCTGACTATTTCGAATTGTTTACGCAGTCTCATACCACTGCCATTCAGTTAATGTTGCCGTATTGTATCGAAATAAAGGTGATTACAGACGATGGTTTCAGGTGGGTTTCAGTTGAGGCAACTCCCCGATTGGTGGAAAACGGCGCTTCAATCTGGACCGGTATTGTTCGTGATATTACAGCTCAAAAATATTCAGAAGAGTTAATCCGAATTAGTGAGGAGAAATATCGGATGTTGCTTGATTTAGCCAGTGATGCTTTTTTTCATGGAGATAGTGAAGGGAATTTTATTACCGTTAATTCGTTGGCGACCGAATATACCGGTTTTTCCAAAGAAGAGCTCTTAACCATGAATATGAAGGATCTTTTTTCAGAAAAAACACTGAAGAATTCACCGCTTAAGCTTGCTCATGCACAACTTGGTGAAACGGTTATGACCGAGCGGGAACTGGTTCGAAAGGATGGAAAAACAATTCTGGTTGAAATGAAGTCAAAAATGATGCCTGATGGCACCTATCAATCTTTTGTCAGTGATGTCACCGAAAAGAAAAGGATCGAAAATGCCTTGAAGCAAAAACTGCTTGAAATGGAGATCTACTACGAACTTGCCGTTACCCGCGAGCGTAAAATGATTTCCCTTAAAGGCGAAGTCAATCTGTTACTTACCAGACTTGGAGAGGGGTTAAAGTATTGATTATCTAAGGTCATATCCAAAAGGATAAAGTGCCAGACGCATCAGCTTAAAGTGCTGTAAACCAAAAGGAATTCCGATTATGGTTATACATAGCAATAGTCCAAAGAGTAACTCGACCAAAGCAATCCAGATTCCGGCAAAAATTATCCAGATCAGGTTAAAAACAAACGAAATCACAGGAATCGAATTGCCCGTTGATACCACATTTCTTCCAAAGGGGGCTAAATGGGCTATCCCGATTTTCATAACCTGTAATCCCCATGGAATTCCAATGATTGTAAGGCATAGTAATAATCCGCCCCAAAGGTAACCCAGACAAGTGAGTAGTCCACCGCAAATCAACCAGATTACATTTCCTATTAAACGCATAGCTTTAGAATGAAATATAGAATTAATTTACTAAAGATATATATTTTATTTGGGAATAGTTTGTTTTCGACTGGCATACCAGTAAAAGCAAGGCCGAAGATGATTGCATATCAACTTCGGCCTTGAAATAAAATCAACAGATTTTTAATTTGCTTTCTTCCCCTCGATCCAGTTAATAATTTTTTCAGAATCTGGTTTGTCTCTTGGAGAGGCGAAATCAACCAGTTGCCCCTGCTCATTGATCATAAATTTCTGAAAATTCCATTGCACATCCGCATCAACAACGCCATTTAACGATTTTGATGTAAGCCATTTATATAAAGGATCTATGTCGCTCCCTTTAACCGAAATTTTCGACATCATCGGAAAGGTTACCCCGTAATTTTTGGTGCAAAATTCCTTGATTTCTGAATTGGTCCCCGGTTCCTGGCTCATGAAATTATTGGCAGGAAAGCCGATAATTACAAAATTACGATCTTTATAGGTTTCATATAATTTTTGAAGAGTGGCATATTGAGGAGTTAAGCCGCATTTTGAAGCAGTATTTACAACAAGCACTTTCTTCCCTTTTAACGTTGAAAGATCGAAGGGCTCACCTCCCAGGGTATTTGCTTTGAAGTCATAAAGTGTTTTACTCTGGGCAAATGAACCCATAACTATTACCATCAGGCAACACACAAAAAGTAATTTTTTCATTTTATACTGTTTTAAAGTTTATTATTTAAGTTCTAAATATACACAATAACAGTTATCATCCCGAAAAGTTCGGAACCAAAGTATTCCGGTAAATTTTATCGTTGATAACTTCTTCGGTTTTCTGGTTGGCAGGTTTGTAAAAAGTAATATATTTGGCTTTCAAATACGCTTTGTTAAGTTTTATGGAAAACTATTTAGTTTCAGCACGAAAATATCGCCCCGATACATTCACTTCAGTGGTTGGACAACCGTCGATCACTTCGACATTGAAAAATGCAATCAGGAGCAATCACCTTGCGCACGCCTATCTTTTTTGCGGTCCAAGGGGTGTCGGCAAAACGACCTCTGCCCGTATTTTTGCCAAAACAATCAACTGTCTGAATCTGGATAGCCATACAGAGCCCTGTAACACCTGTGAATCGTGTATCTCGTTCACCGAAAACCGTTCCTATAATATCCATGAACTTGATGCGGCTTCAAATAATTCGGTTGATGATATTCGTTCGCTGGTTGATAAGGTTCGTATTCCCCCTCAGATCGGGAAATACAGCGTCTATATCATCGATGAGGTACACATGTTGTCACAGTCGGCTTTCAATGCCTTTCTGAAAACGTTGGAAGAACCACCGCCACATGCAATTTTTATCCTTGCAACAACCGAAAAGCATAAGATTCTGCCAACTATCTTATCCCGCTGTCAGATCTATGATTTTAACAGAATCACGATTCCTGATATCGAGAAATACCTCCTTGAGGTTGCTCAGAAAGAGAACGTTAAGGCAGAGCCTGAGGCCCTTAATGTGATCGCTCAGAAAGCCGATGGTGCTATGCGTGATGCCCTTTCTATCTTCGATCAGGTAGTCAGTTTCTGCGGAGCAAACGTAACCTATAAGGATACCATTGCAAATTTAAATGTACTCGACTACGACTATTACTTTAAGTTAACCGACTGCTTTTTGGCCGGAGATATTCCCGGTACTCTAATGATTTTTAGTGAGATCCTTGATAATGGATTCAATGCTCACCATTTCATTATGGGGCTTGGACAACATTTTCGTGACCTGCTAATCTGTAAGGATGCTGTTACCGTTCAGCTTCTTGAGGTGGGTGGTGAAATTCGCGAAAAATATAAGAAACAGGCAGCTGCCTGCTCGATTAATTTTCTGATTGGTGCCCTTCAGCTCGCTTCTGAATGTGATATTCAATATAAAGCCTCCTCTAATCAACGATTTTTGGTTGAATTAGCGCTGGTGCGGATTGACCAACTTGATGAATTGTTAAAAAAAAAACAATTGACGAAGCCTTAGCAACGTTATCGCTATTGCCAATATTTGCCGAAATTGATCCCAATAAAAATGCAAATCTCCTAAAAACCAGGGTTGTATCTCAGGTTGAATCACCTTTGGTTTCACAAGTCATGCCTCCCCAAAAAGTTGTTGCCGCAGATCCTGTGATCGAGCGGCCACCGGTTCGAAAGATCATGGCCAGAGGATCCTTTTCAACACCATCGATACTTGACGCGCTAAGGGATGAACCATTGGCAGAGGTTTCAAATGTTGTTGGTGAGGCTGCCGGATCACAATATGTGAAAACGGTTACAGAAAAACCGTTTTCACAGGGGGAACTTCTCGAGAGCTGGAAAACTTTTGTAACCGGAATTACCGATGCACCTCAATTGAAATCTGCCCTGAGTGCGCGTGAACCTCTACTTGCAGATAAATGGATTGTGGAATATGAACTCGATACAGAACTTCAATATAATCGTTTAACCCTTGATTTAAAACCTAAATTACTTGGTTTTTTAAGACGCCAGTTTGAGAATGACGCGATAGAAATTAATTTTTCTGTATCTGAACAAATCAACCATCAATCTAATGTCCCGTACACCGATGAAGAGCGATGGAACCTCTTAGTGACCAAATTTCCCTCACTTGCCGGGTTAAAGTCGAAATTTGGGCTCGATTTTGAACATTATTAATTAACAGTGATTATTTTTGCACCATAATTAGTCAAGGTATTGAAATGTTCATCAGTTTTTGGACAAATTTGAGAAAGTGTGTAGTTTTTAATATAAATTCTTTTCAATGCAAAAAATTAAAGTACTAAATCCGGTCGTGGAACTCGATGGGGATGAAATGACCCGAATAATCTGGAAAATGATCAGAGAACAACTGATTCTTCCTTTTCTGGATATTGATATCAAATACTATGATCTTGGAATTGAGCACCGTGATGCTACTGATGATCAGGTAACTGTAGATGCAGCCAATGCAATTAAAAAGTACAAGGTTGGTATAAAATGTGCTACAATTACCCCTGATGAAGCTCGTATGACAGAGTTTGGATTAAAGAGGATGTATAAATCTCCAAACGGAACCATCCGCAATATCCTGGATGGAACAATTTTCAGGGAACCCATTGTGGTAAAGAATGTCCCAAGATTAATTCCGCAATGGACCGCACCTATTGTGATTGGCCGCCATGCATTTGGCGATCAGTACCGTGCTACTGATATCGTTGTTGACCGTCCGGGAAGCCTGACTATGACTTTTACACCTGATGATGCTTCGGGTGCTCAGGTTCATGATGTTTACCATTTTGATGGCGCGGGTGTTGCTATGGCGATGTACAATACCGAAGAGTCTATCAGAGGATTTGCACATAGCTGCTTTAAGATGGCCCTTACAAAAAAATGGCCACTCTACCTCTCTACAAAAAATACTATTCTTAAAAAATATGATGGTTTCTTCAAAGATATCTTCGAAGAGATCTTCGTAAATGTTTATCAGCAACAATTTAAGGAGGCAGGAATTACCTATGAACATCGTCTGATTGATGATATGGTAGCCTCTGCCTTGAAATGGAATGGAAACTTTATCTGGGCTTGCAAGAATTATGATGGAGATGTTCAATCCGATACTGTTGCTCAGGGTTTTGGCTCACTTGGACTGATGACCTCAGTGTTAATGACTCCTAACGGTGATGTAATGGAGGCAGAAGCAGCTCATGGTACAGTTACCCGCCATTACAGGGAACATCAGAAAGGACGTCCAACATCTACCAATCCCATTGCATCAATCTATGCCTGGACACGTGGACTCGCATTCCGTGGAAAACTAGATGATAATCAGGCTTTAATTGATTTTTCATTACTTCTCGAAAATGTGTGTATCGATACGGTGGAATCAGGAAAAATGACCAAAGATCTTGCCTTGTCAATCTACGGTGCAGATCTGAAACCTGAACATTATTGTACCACAGAACAGTTTATGGATGAGCTGGTTATTCTGATGAATAGCCGTATGGCCAACTAAACTGTTATTATTCAAATATAGTTGACTGGAATTAATCGTTTTGTATTTGATATAAACTATTATTATTTCACGATTATGATAAAAAAAGCTGTAGAAGATGCTCTGAATGAGCAAATCAATGCTGAATTTCAATCTGCTTATCTTTATCTGTCAATGTCTGCCTATTTTCAGGCAGCCGGACTGTCCGGATTTGCTAACTGGATGAGAATTCAATATCAGGAAGAACTGGCCCATGCTACCCGGTTTTTTGATTATGTCAATGAACGAAGTGGACGGGTTAAATTAGCCCCGTTTTCAGAAGTCCAGGTTGAGTTTTCAGGAATTGTTGATGTATTTGAAACTACCCTCTCACACGAACAGATGGTAACCGATTTGATTAATAAGTTGATGGATGTTTCGATTCAGGAGAGTGATCATGCAACCAAAAGCTTTCTGCAATGGTTTGTTGATGAACAGGTTGAAGAGGAGGCAAATGTTGGTCAAATCCTGAATAACCTTACATTAATTAAGGGTGAAGGACAGGGGCTTTTGATGATGGATCGCGAAATGCAAACACGTGTATTCGTAAACCCATTTCCCGCCAAAGCATGAATTTAAGGGTTAATGCTTAATATCTGGAGGGAGGACTATGCTGCATAAGTAAGTTTTTATTTCAGGATGTAATTTTTAAAGAAAAGCAGGTTCTAAAGGGCCTGCTTTTTTTAAAGGCATAATTCCCATTCACCATTAATCATTCACCATTCACCATTCACCACTTCCCATTAACCATTATTAAATTAACAATTAGTTATTAGATTTCGGTACTTTCAACTTTTGAGTTACCTTTGTAGTTGAATGTTTTTTTAGATATTAATCATACAAGATAAGATAATGTCATTTTTCAACACCGTACTATCAAGCTTCTTTGGAAACAAATCTCAAAAGGATATTAAGGAGTTAACTCCTGTCTTAAATCGTATTAAGCAGGAATATCTCAGGTTTCCGGCCCTGACCAATGACGAGTTAAGAGCTGAATCTGCACTGCTCAGATCGAAAATTTACGATTATGTAAGAGCAGAAGAGGAGGAGATCATTTCGCTTAAGGAGCAGGCCGAAAGTGGTGAACTGCCGCTTGAAGATGGCGAAAAACTTTATGACCGGGTGGATAAACTGGAAGAGCTTATCCTTAAAAAAACAGAAGAGATATTAAATGAGGTACTTCCGGTAGCTTTTGCGATTGTAAAAGATACGGCTCGCCGGTTTATGGAAAATGAAACGATAGTTGTTACTGCTACCGATTTTGACCGCGATCTGTCGGTTACCAAAGATTTTGTTGAGATGGACGGCGATAATGCGGTCTATAAAAATGAATGGATTGCCGGTGGATCTGTTCAGAAATGGAATATGTGTCATTATGATGTTCAGCTGATCGGCGGTATTGTTTTGCATAGCGGAAAGATCTCAGAGATGGGGACCGGTGAAGGAAAAACCCTTGTGGCAACGCTGCCTGTATTCCTTAATGCTTTGGCAGGTAAAGGGGTGCATCTTGTAACGGTAAACGATTACCTGGCCAAACGTGACTCGGAATGGATGGGGCCAATTTATCAGTTCCACGGAATTTCTGTCGACTGTATCGATAAACATCAGCCTAATTCACCCGAACGTAGGAGGGCCTATGAGGCGGATATCACTTTTGGTACAAATAATGAGTTTGGATTTGATTACCTGCGTGATAATATGGCCGTTAGTCCTGAGGATCTGGTACAACGGAAACACCACTATGGTATCGTTGATGAGGTCGACTCGGTTTTGATCGATGATGCCAGAACACCTTTAATTATTTCAGGTCCGGTACCCAAAGGGGAAAATCAACTCTTTGATGAACTTAAGGCTCCGGTAGAAAGATTAGTCAAGGCTCAGCGTGATCTTGTGGGACAGTATCTTGTCGAGGCAAAAAAGAAAATCGGATCGTCCAATAAAGATGAGGCAGAAGCAGGTGCTCTTGCACTTTTCCGAGCTTATAAAGGGTTGCCAAAACATAAACCCTTAATCCGATTCCTGAGCGAGGAAGGAAATAAGTCGAAGATGCTAAAGATCGAAAACTACTACATGCAAGACAACAATAAGCATATGTATGTAGCCACCGATCCGTTATATTTTGTAATTGAAGAAAAATTGAATTCCATTGAATTAACCGATAATGGAATCGAGATATTGTCAAAAGATAATGAGGATAACGGTTTCTTTGTGCTTCCTGATGTTGGAGCAGAAATTGCCGATATTCAGAATAATAAAGATCTTTCCGATGCCGTTCGTCTGGAACAAAAGGATGTTCTTCTAACCAATTTTGCGGTTAAATCTGAACGGGTCCATACCGTTAACCAGCTGCTAAAAGCCTATACGATGTTCGAGAAGGATGTCGAATATGTGCTGATCGATGGGAAAGTAAAGATCGTTGACGAACAAACCGGTCGTATTATGGAGGGACGGCGTTACTCGGATGGTTTGCACCAGGCAATCGAAGCAAAGGAGAAGGTTAAGATTGAAGATGCGACACAGACTTTTGCAACAATTACCCTGCAGAATTATTTCCGTATGTATCATAAACTGTCAGGGATGACAGGAACAGCGGAGACAGAAGCAGGTGAACTCTGGGACATCTACAAACTGGAGGTGGTTGTAATTCCTACCAACAGACCGGTGGTTCGTAAGGATTTTGAAGATAAGGTTTATAAAACCAAAAAAGAGAAATATAATGCCATTATCGACGAGATTGTCACCCTCAATAAAAAGGGGCAACCAATGCTTGTTGGAACCACTTCGGTTGAGATTTCAGAATTATTGAGCCGTATGCTTCAGATGAGGGGGATCAAACATCAGGTTCTGAATGCAAAACTCCATCAACGTGAGGCGGATATTGTGGCAGAAGCGGGTAAATTTGGAATGGTCACCATAGCAACCAATATGGCCGGTCGTGGTACCGACATTAAGCTGACTCCTGAAACCCGGGAATTAGGTGGTTTAGCTATTATTGGTACAGAGCGGCATGAATCACGCCGTGTCGATCGTCAGTTGCGCGGACGTTCAGGACGGCAGGGAGACCCCGGTTCTTCACAGTTCTTTGTTTCGCTCGAAGATGATCTGATGAGGCTCTTCTCTTCTGACCGTATTGTCAGGATAATGGATAAACTAGGGTTGAAGGATGGTGAAGTAATTCAACATTCAATGATTACCAGCGCAATTGAACGGGCACAGAAAAAGGTTGAGGAGAATAACTTCGGAATTCGTAAACGTCTGCTCGAATATGATGATGTGATGAACTCTCAGAGGGAGGTGATCTATAAAAAACGGCGTCACGCCCTGTTTGGAGAACGTATCGATGTCGATATCCTGAATATGATCTACGACATGAGTGACACTATAACGGCAGAACATCAGCAAAATGGAAGGGATGGATTCGAGGATTTCCAGCTCGATTTGATCCGATCGCTCTCCTTAGAGTCTCCGGTAACCGAGGATGAATTGGTCGAATTGAAACCCGATGAGGTTGGTAACAAAATATACCATGCTGCAATTGAGAATTTTACGCGTCGTTCACAGGCAATTTCAAAACAGGCAATGCCGGTTATTAAAAATGTTTACGAGACAAAATCACATATTTATAACAATATTGTAGTCCCAATTACCGATGGATTACGTTTGTTTAATATTGTAACAAATCTTGAAAAAGCCTATAAGACCCATGGGCAGGATCTGGTTAAATCGTATGAAAAGCAGGTGATCCTTGCAACCATTGATGAACATTGGAAAGAAAATCTGCGGGAACTCGACGAATTAAGAACTTCGGTTCAGAATGCTTCCTATGAGCAGAAAGACCCGTTGTTGATTTATAAACTCGAATCATTCAACCTCTTTAAGGCAATGATGGAACGGGTGAATAAAGGGGTGGTTTCGACCCTCATGAAAGGACAGATTCCGATTCAGGATGCCGAGCAGGTGCGTGAAGCCCCTGTGGCGAAGCATCACCATGACCGCTCAAAATATCGTGAGGAGAAGAGTGATGTAAACGGAAGTTCACCCGATGCACCACCCGAAGAAAAACATGTGCAACCTATCCGGGTAGCTCCTAAGGTGGGTCGTAATGAACCTTGTCCATGCGGAAGTGGTAAGAAATTCAAAAATTGCCACGGACACGGATTGGAATAATCTTTTTTGTTAAGCATTCAAAATGTCATTTTTATGAACACACTTTTAGCGATTCACTGGAATGCCAGTCCTGAATTATTCAGCCTTGGCCCCATTTCTGTACGGTGGTATGGGCTGATGTTTGCACTGGGATTTCTTTTTGGATTCTCTATACTCACCCGGATGTTTAAATACGAAGGATCGGATCCCGTACTGGTTGAAAAACTTTTTGTCTACGTCATCATTGCCACCATTGTGGGTGCAAGGTTAGGTCATGTCCTTTTTTATGGATGGGATTATTATTCCAGACACCTGATTGAGATATTTCTCCCTATCGCAAAGGGGGAAACAGGATATAAATTTGTCGGATTCCAGGGGCTTGCCAGTCACGGCGGAGCATTTGGAATTATTCTCGCTGTCTGGCTGTTTTCAATCCGGGTATCTAAACGTCCAATCTTGTGGACCCTTGACCGACTGGTTGTTCCAATTGCACTGGTTGGTGCCATGATTCGCGCAGGAAATTTGATGAATTCTGAGATTTATGGTGTAGCTACAAACCTTCCGTGGGGATTTATCTTCGACCGTAACAGCGAAACGGTAGCCAAACATCCTACAATGATTTACGAGTCTTTATGCTATCTGATTTCGTTCGGTTTGCTTTTGTATTTTTATTATAAAACCAAAGACTTAAAGGATCGTACAGGTTTTCTCACAGGGGTATTCTTTGTCGGAATTTTTCTTGCCCGTTTCTTAATTGAATTCATCAAGGAGAATCAGGAAACATTTGAATCCGGTATGATCCTCAATATGGGGCAGATTCTAAGCATCCCTTTCATTGTGGCAGGTATCTGGTTGATCAATGTTGCCTTGAATAAACCCCCGGTGATCTATAAGAATTAATATGAAGCGTATGCCGCAGAAATTGAGAATTGTATTTTAACGGAAAGATTCCTGACTGATTTTTACGTGAGGATGACCACTGCCTGGGACCCCTTCCGCTGTAACGAATTTCTACTGATTATATTTTTTAATAGCGACACACTATAAATTTATTTTAAAGCCTTTTAAATCTTTGTGCAGGCAAAAAAAATAAAACTATTCAAAGACGTGTAAGTCAATTGACATGAAAAAAGTAATAAAATTTTTACTCCGATATATTCCCCGGCCAATTCTCATCCGTTTTAGTCATTTGGGAACCAAGGTTTTGCCTTTTTTTCTTCATGGAGATAAGGTGGAGTGCCCGATATGTGATCATCATTTCAGCAATTTTCTTCCCTATGGTGTTCATCCACGACCTAATGCTTTATGTCCGAAATGCCTCTCCCTCGAACGGCACCGGTTGATGTGGCTTTATTTAAATCGTAAAACAGATTTTTTTAAAAGAGAATATCGGTTGTTGCATGTCGCTCCTGAACAGGTTTTTTATAAGTTATTCAGAAATCAGAAAAATCTGAATTATCTTACCATTGATCTGGAATCACCCCTGGCTGATATAAAAATGAACCTCGAGGAGATGACCTTTGACAAGGAGGAGTTTGATGTAATATTCTGCAATCATGTTTTGGAGCATGTTAACAATGATGCGAAAGCATTAAGCGAAATATACCGCGTATTACGCAAAGGGGGTTTTGCGATACTTCAGTCCTGTATTGATTATAATCGGGAGAAGACTTATGAAGATCCGGCAATTACTGATCCAAAAGACAGGGAGCGTGAATTCTGGCAAAAAGATCACCTTCGTCTTTATGGGATGGATTACGGTTCAAGATTGAAAAGTGCTGGATTTGAAGTGGAGGAATCTCATTTTATCGATGAATTTACTCCCGAAGAAATCGACCGGTATAAACTTACATCCGAGGAAATAATCTTTATCGGACGGAAACTTTAATTGCTTAATGGCTTGTTTTCACTTATAATGGCGCCATACATAATCTCAATTGGGTGTAACGCAATTTTTCCTGTTCCATCTTTAATCTGATGTCTGCAACTGGTTCCTGATGTTGCAATTGTTGTGGTGCTGTCACTTTTGCGTACTTCAGGAAAGAGTACCATTTCGCCAATTTGCATCGAAAGTTCATAATGCTCCCGTTCATAGCCAAATGATCCGGCCATACCGCAACACCCCGATTTGATCTCCTGAACAGAATAGTTCTCAGGTAGTGAGAGCATCTGTAGTGTTGAGCGTGAAGAGGCTATTGCTTTTTGCTGACAATGGGTATGCAGCTTGATCGCTTTCTTATCGCGGGTAAACCGTTCAGTGGATATATTTCCCTTCTCCATTTCGCGTACAAAGAATTCATCAAACAACAGGGCATTTCTGCCCAATTCTAACGCCGACTCTTTTAAGGTTGATTCTACCAATTCCGGATATTCGTCCCTGAAGGTAAGTATGGTTGAGGGTTCGATACCAATCAGCGGTGAATCAGATGATATCAGATCCTTTAGCCGATTTACGTTTTCAGTTGCTACTTTCTTCGCTTCCCGGACAAAACCCTTCGAAAGCAACGTTCTGCTACTTTCACGGTGCTCCGGAATTATAACTTCATATCCGAGCTGATTTAAAAGCAGGATCGCTTTAATACCGATGTGAGATTCCTGGTAATTGGTAAATTCATCGGCAAACAAATATACTTTCCCCTTCGTTCCGTTCATTTTGGGAATTTTGGCAAACCAACTGGCCAGACTCTGTACCGAGTAACCCGGGATTTTTCGTTTTGGATGAAATCCGATCAGACGGTTAAACCATCGTTGATTCAGTATAAAGTTAGTAACAGGGGCTAAAGCAATCGCTAAATTTCCCATTCGAGGCAAATAGGCAACAAGAGTGGACCTCAGCGGAGTTCCATTTTCATCATGATACTGCTGAAGAAATTCGGCTTTGATCTTGGCCATATCGACATTTGAAGGGCATTCCCCTTTGCATCCCTTGCACGAAATACAAAGGTCGAGAACTTTGTAAATCTCTTTCTGAATCAGAGGTTTATCCTTCGGAGAATGGTGAATGTACTCTCTCAGGATATTGGCCCGGGCCCGGGTTGTTTTATCTTCATCACGAGTGGCCATATAAGTTGGGCACATCGTTCCGCCGATAAGCTCCGATTTACGGCAATCTCCCGATCCGTTACACTGTTCAACGGCTCGCAGAAATCCGTAGGTTGAGGAGAAATCAAGGGTCGTCGTAATTTCAGGATAGCGGTTAGCAACCTCAAACCGGAGGTTTTGTGTAATGGGTGGCACCTCGGTTATTTTACCCGGATTCAACACATTGCAGGGATCCCAGGTATTCTTGATCTCTTTGAATAATTCATATATCTCCTCTCCGTACATAAACGGAATGAATGAACCCCGCAGCCTGCCGTCTCCATGTTCCCCCGAAAGTGAGCCTCTGTGCTTCTTTACCAACGCGGCAACATCCTGAGCCAAAGTAGCATAAATTATCTGGTCTTCAATTGTCTTCAGATTCAGTAATGGTCTGAGATGCAACTCTCCTGTTGCGATATGGGCATAATAGACACATCGCTGGCCATACTTTTCCATAATTAATTTAAACTCTGCGATGTAAGCCGGAAGTCTCTCGGGAGCAACTGCAGTATCTTCAATTACCGTAGTACTTCGTTTGTCTCCGGGGATATTGGATAGCAGACCTAAGCCGGCAGTTCGTAGTTCCCACACTTTTTTTATCTGATCGTCACCAAAAATTAATGGAAAGTGGTACCCCATTCCCGCTTCTTTAAGTTCCTTGACCATGGCGGTATAGGATTCTTCGATCTGTTCGCGGCTATGAGCAGCAAATTCAATCATTAAAATAGCCTGTGGATCACCTTCGATAAAAAAACGGTTTTCACGTTGCGATAGGCTCTCCTTAGTGCAATTCATGATTATATCATCCATCAGTTCAATGGCAGATGGTTTATGCTTCAGAATTAAAATATTGGCTTCAAGAGCTTCCTCTAGTGTTGCGAAATGTGCCGGAACTACACACTTTATCGGTGGAGCCAATGGGATCAGATTTAACTTTATGGCTGTGGTAAATGCCAATGTTCCTTCAGAACCCGCAAGTAATTTGGCAAAATTAAAAGGTTTTCCATTACCGGTGAACGGATCAGTTTCCATTAAAAAATCTACCGCATAACCCATATTGCGCCGGACAACAGCTTTCTCAGGATACATCTCTGTGATTTTATCTCTTGTCGTCTTGTTTGATAACACATGCCTGATATGCATATAAATCTTCGTTTCAAGAAGGTCAGGGTCTGCGTCGCATTTGGCGTTAAAGTCTTCCAGGGTAAGCTGCCCGAATGTGGCTTCCGAACCATCGGCAAGTAATGTTTCAACCTCAAGAACATGTTCGCGGACACTTCCATAAATCAGGGAGCGTAAACCACAGGAGTTATTCCCCAGCATGCCACCCAGCCGGCAGCGGTTACTCGTCGATGTTTCCGGACCAAATTGTAATCCATAAGGTTTGAGATAGTTGTTTAATTCGGCAAGATTTACACCTGGCTCAACGGTAATCCATTGCTCCTCTCTGTTGAATTCCAGAATCCGGTCCATATATTTCGAAATATCCACAACGATGCCACCTCCCACAACCTGGCCTGCAAGCGATGTTCCTGCACCGCGTGGAATTATTGAGGTATTATGCTCCCGTGCAAAAGCCAGAATTTTTTTAACATCGTGCTTATCTTTGGGTATGACTACTGCCTGAGGCATTTCACGGTATGAAGAGGCGTCGGTAGAATAGATAATCCGGTGCGTTTTATCGCTATATAAATCACCGTCAATCGACTGTGATAATTTTTCAAATGGAAGGGTGTATTTCATAAAAAACGCTAATAGCCCACTAAAATACAAAAGATTTTAACAAAAAGGTCCCTCATCGTTTTGCGATGAGGGACCTTTTCTTTGGTTCACTGGTTTATTAGAGAAATTTAAGGAACCAGTTTAGCTTCTTCTACAATTACGTCATATGAATAGCCCGCTCCGAAATCTTTTTTCAGTTCAACGACTCCCTCAATTGTTACGATATCACCAACTTTAACTTCTGCAGCACTGGTAACGGTTAGGTCAAAATCCTCGTTGTTCTTCGTGCCATCCTGGATGTGAAACCAGTTTTTACCCATTATCTGTGCATTGAATTTTACCACTTCCCCTTTGATTTTTACTGTTTTACCACCATAGAGATCTTTTTTTGCATAAAGATCTCCAATTGTTATTCCATTAACAGCAGGTGATATTTTAAGCCCCTCCCTGGGAACTGCAGCTTGTTTTCCTTTTGGCGGATCGGAGATCGCAAATTTTTCAGCTGCTATGATTGGGGCATTGCTGAATTTGGCTACGAAAAGAATTGTTGGAAAAGTTCTTTTAAGCTCCTTACTTGTAAAATTGGCCATCTCGATACTTGGCTCAAAATAATAGGTTTGACCTACCATAACTTCCTGTCTGGCAATCGCAATCCAGCTCTCTTTGCCATCTTCCTTTACTCGAAGATAAGTGTAGTTGCTCGACTGAATCACCTCTTCAGTTGTCACTTTGTGTACGTTGGGTGCCAGATTTTCGCTCTGTTTTGGTTTGGTTCCACAGGATGCAGCCATCACCAGTGTAGTGGCTAAAAATAAGAAAGTATTTAATTTCATAGCAATTTTCTTTAATGTTATGGATAAGCAATATTTCTTTACCTTGCAAAAGTATTTATATTTTTAGAATTATTTTACGATAGCTGTACAAATTCATCTAAACAGATTTATTCTAAAATCGATTATAAATAATATAATTTTGATAAGTATTCTTGTGCTCTGTTTTGTAAACTCATTTTTTGACAACCTCTTTTCGTTCTAACTGTTGCTTATATTGGGAAAACAGATAATTTCTTCATTAATTATTTTTAGTTTTACACAGCAATATCATTCGGAACGGTTGTTCATCGGGATGGTGTTTTAGAATCGGATTTTTAACTCCTATTTTAACCTATAATAATTTATTATAATTAGATGATTGTCCTGGACTCAATTATAACTGGTAAATTAATCCTGCTTGAGCAATGGTTCCGGCTACGAAAAGGTTCCATTGTGGCTTTTTCAGGAGGCATCGATTCATCGCTGGTACTCTATCTGGCGCGGAAATTTCAGGGTAGGGAAATGGTTTGGGGTGTAATTTCAAATTCAGAAAGTCTCAAAAACAGTGATTTTGTGCTCGCTCAAACGTTCTGTGAAACATTTGATATTCAACTTCGTGTAATTAAAACCAATGAGCTGGGCGATTTACGGTATAGCGAAAATCCTATAAACCGTTGTTTCTTTTGTAAAGACCACTTGTTTAAGGACTTGCAAATACTGGCAAAGGAATTTCCTGATTTTATTATTTTGAGCGGAACCAATTATGATGATCTTGGGGATTACCGTCCCGGTATTGATGCGGCAAAAGAGAACCTGGTCCAATCCCCTCTTGTTGACTGTAAATTAACGAAGCAGGATGTTCGTACGATTGCACAATATTATAATTTGCCCAACTGGAACAAGCCTGCCAGTCCTTGCTTAAGCTCTAGAATACCTTATAATCAGGTGGTTACATTGGATAAGCTCCGGCAAATTGAACACGCAGAGGATATGCTTAATCAGTTGGGTTTTGATGATGTTCGTGTTCGTCACTTTGGTAATTATGGAAAAATAGAAGTTCTGAACAGCGATATTGAAAAACTTAATTTCATGCATGAGAAAATTAATGCCGAAATGAAGAAGATCGGTTTTAAACATACAGAGATTGACCAGGAGGGGTTGGTGTCAGGTAAAATGAACAGAGCGATACAGCTCACAGATTTGAGAAAAATTTAAATTATGCGAATTTTATATTACGATTGTTTTGCAGGCATTAGCGGAGATATGAATCTGGGGGCGATGATTGATCTGGGTGTGAATCCCGAATTCCTTATCCGGGAGCTTCAGAAACTCAATATTGAAGGATTCCATCTCGAAATATCAAACGATAGCAGAAGAGGGATCTCGGGTACAAAAGCTACGGTAATCATTGAAAATCCCGAAAATGAAAAACACCGTCACCTTCGTCATATTGAAGAATTAATTAATCGGAGTTCGCTTTCGGATCATGTAAAAAAGAATTCTATCCGTATTTTTGACCTTATCGCAGAGGCCGAAGCCAAAGTACATCGGATCGATAAGCAACGTGTTCATTTTCATGAGGTTGGCGCTCTGGATTCGATCGCAGATATCGTGGGAGCAGCTATCTGCCTCGATTACCTGAAGGTGGACAAAGTAATATCTTCTCCTGTTCAACTAGGCGGTGGTACCGTAAAATGTGCTCATGGTATTATGCCGGTTCCTGCACCCGCAACTGTTGAAATAATAAGAAATGTACCTGTTCGGACCGGTCTGGTTCAACACGAAGCTACAACCCCGACAGGTGCGGCAATTCTGGTTGCCATTACTGACGAATTTACTGATCAGATTGCTTTTCCAATTCAAAAAATCGCCTACGGGATCGGTCATCGGGATATTTCTGAAATCCCGAATGTGCTTCGGGTTTATTTGTCAGAATTCGAGGCTGAATTATCCGGTTCAAAACCCATGGAAGCCTGGATGACTGAATGTAATATTGATGATATGAACCCTGAATGGTATGATCATCTTTTTCAGAAACTTTTTGAAGCCGGTTCAAGTGATGTCTTTCTGACCCCTATCCTTATGAAAAAGTCACGACCGGCAAATAAATTATCTGTTCTCTGTGAAAAGAACCTGCTTTCCGAAATAAAAACCATCATCTTTAAACACAGTACTACAATCGGTATACGGGAATACCCCGTGACCAAAACTGTTCTGGAACGCAAGGATGGGGAACTGGAAACCGAAATCGGAACAATCCGGATTAAATCAAGTTTCTTTCAGGGTAAAGAAATTCATACCAAACCTGAGTATGATGACCTTCAGAGACTGGCCACACTGCATGAGCTAAGCCTGAATGAAGTTGAGAAAATTATCAATAAAACAGTTTAAAATGGATTCTCGTGATATCCTTGAAAAATATAAACTCGGAGAAATTGGGCTTGAGGAAGCGCTAAATCAACTTAAAAGTCCGGGTCTCGAAGATATGGGATTTGCAACCATCGATACTGACCGGCAAAAACGAACCGGTATTCCCGAAATAATTTACGCCTCAGGAAAAACCACCGAGCAGGTACGCTTAATCGTAGAACGAATGTTTAAGAATGGATTAGACATCCTGGCTACCCGGGCAACCTCTGAGATGTTTGAGGCAGTTAAAACTGTTGTTCCGGGAGCTGTTTATAATTCATTGGCCCGGACAATTTGTTATAAACATAAGGAAGAGATTACCGGAAATGGATATATAGTAGTTGTTTCGGCCGGAACCTCTGACCTTCCTGTTGCTGAGGAGGCTGTTGAAACCGCCCGATTTCTTAATAATGAGGTAGTTACTGTTTATGATGTTGGGGTGGCAGGAATTCACCGCCTGTTCCATAAATGGGATCTTATCCGCAATGCCCGCGTAATTATTGTTGTCGCCGGAATGGAAGGGGCTCTTGCCAGCGTTGTTGGTGGTCTGGTTGATAAACCGGTTATTGGGGTGCCTACCAGTATTGGGTATGGTGCAAATTTTCAAGGCCTTTCGGCATTGCTTTCAATGCTTAACAGTTGCTCAAGCGGCGTCTCGGTAGTCAATATCGACAACGGCTTCGGAGCTGCCTGCCAGGCTTCATTAATCAATAAATTATAACACCTCCAAAAAATCGATCCACGCTTAAATTGAAATCGGCCAGATTATTTAATTCGAATTACCCTTGTATTTAACCTTTCCTCCAGAATAATATTGAACATTAATCTGGCTAAATCCTTATATCATGGAGGTTCTATTTATACATGAAATTATTTTATCCACGTTTTTTAATCAAATGCAAAAATTTTACTTTCTACTGTTTTTATTTTTTACCCTTACCATTATTAGTTGTAAAAAAGAAACAATACCTCATACCCAAAATATCACTATCGGTGGACTTCTTTCACTTACAGGTAACTGGTCCTCTTTGGGCATCACTTCACAGGAAGCTATGAGCCTGGCCATTGTTGATATCAATAATTATATGATTCAAACCGGGTCTCGTTACAGGTTTTCAACCCTTATCTACGACACAAAATTAGATACACTCCTTGCTCAGGCAGCAATCAAAGATGCCCAAGGTAAGAATATCCATCTTTTGATAGGGCCGCAATCGAGCGCAGAGCTTGGGGCTATCCGTAAATTTGCGAATGACAATAAAATTCTGGTTGTTAGTCAGGGGAGTACAGCTTCAGTTTTAGCGATAGCCGATGATGCTCTGTTTCGCTTTTGCCCCGGCGATGTGGTTGAAGGGAGGGCAATGGCTCAGACAATGTATCAGTCCGGGCTTCGAAAGCTGATTACACTCGCAAGAGATGATATTGGGAACAAAGGGTTACAGAATTCGGTAGGCTTGGCATTTTCTGATTTGGGCGGGATCATTGATGCAGTCACTCCTTATCCAACCAATGCGACCGACTTTACCTCAATACTTGCAGCACTTAAAGCGAAGATCCAATATTTCTCAAACGGCAATAATTCTGCTCAGGTGGGGGTTTATTTAGCCTCCTTTGATGAATGTGCCGCCCTTTTTGAACAAGCCTCAGGGGATCCGGTTTTCTCCTCGGTCAATTGGTATGGGGGTGATGGTGTAGTTTTTAGTGATGCCTTAATATCGAATGCTACAGCCTCACAATTTGCTGCAAATACGGGGTTTTTTGTTCCCAACTTTGGTCTTCCGAAACAGGCAAATCCATTACTTGCCCCGGTTGCAGCCGCAATTAAAAGCAAAACAGGATTGGATGCGGATGCCTATACTTTATCGGTCTATGATGCAATGTGGGTGATTGCAAAGAGTGAAACGGCTTTTTCGCAGAATAATATTGACTATACAACACTAAAAGATGTATTTCTTGAAGAGGCTGATCGGCATTATGGCATCACAGGCCCTGTTACGCTCAATGCTGCAGGCGACCGCAGTATCGGTTCATTTGACTTTTGGGGAGTTGTATCCCAGGGGGCCAACTATACATGGAAATTGGTTGGTAAATCTTTATAGTTAGATCCAGGTTTTTTAACATTATAAAAGAAGAATGAAAAAGATGAAAAGAATAATCCTATTAACCATTATGTTTTTTGGTGCTAATTTCACTGTTTTTTCTCAGCAGGATACCCTTCAAAACTGTCGTAAAAAGATCGATAGCCTCGATGTTCAGCTGATCCGAATATTGGGCGAGCGAATGGAGGT